>JANNKS010000263.1:0-8007 GCA_031396425.1 Rhizobacter sp.
CGCCGACGAGGAGGATGCGGTCAGAGTCGGGCGTGGCCGTGACACCAACGCCGACGTAGCTGCTGCCCGCGCACACCCTGCCGCGTACCGACAGGCCGGGGCGGATGTCGACTCTGACGATGTGTTCACCGGCGCCGTGGAGCAGGTCTGCAGTGACTTCGTGCTCGGCGGCCGGTTGCGGCGGTTCGACCACGCTTGCCGGGACGCGAATGAGCGCGAACAGAATCAGCAGGTGCAGCAGCACCGTCAGGACGGCGGCGACGGCGCGGGACTCGGCACGCATTCACGATTCTGTCCCCAAAGCGGCCGTGGTGCTTCGGCGGTTCGGGCGCGTCGTGGGCCGCGGTGTCATGCATCGCCTCAAGTTCGCACCAAATCCGTACAACCTCCAGGCCAGACACTTGCGCAGATACTGCGGGCTCCCGCCCTCGCCTGGAGACTCCTGCATGTCCGATTCCTCCCCGTACACCCCACCCAGGGTCTGGACCTGGAACAAGGAAAACGGCGGCCGCTTCGCCAGCATCAACCGGCCCATCGCGGGCGCCACGCACGACAAGGACCTGCCGGTGGGCCGCCACCCGCTGCAGCTGTATTCGCTGGCCACGCCGAACGGCGTGAAGGTCACGATGATGCTCGAAGAGGTGCTCGCGCTGGGCCACGCGGGCGCGGAGTACGACGCCTGGCTGGTGCGCATCAACGACGGCGAGCAGTTCGGCAGCGGCTTCGTCGCGGTGAACCCGAACTCCAAGATCCCGGCGCTGCTGGACCGCAGCGGTGCGCAGCCGGTGCGGGTGTTCGAGTCGGGTGCGATCCTGCTCTACCTGGCCGAGAAATTCGGCAACGCCTTCGTGCCCGCTGTGGGCGATCCGCAGCGCGCCGAATGCCTGTCGTGGCTGTTCTGGCAGATGGGGGCCGGGCCTTACCTCGGCGGCGGCTTCGGCCTCTTCTACGCCTATGCGCCGAGCAAGATGGAGTACCCGATCGACCGCTTCGCGATGGAGGTGAAGCGCCAGCTCGACGTGCTGAACCGCCGCCTGGCCGAGCACCGCTTCCTCGCCGGCGATGAGTACACGGTCGCCGACATGGCGGTGTGGCCCTGGTACGGCACGCTGGTCAAGGGCCAATTGTACGAAGCGGGCGAGTTCCTGCAGGTGCAGGACTACAGCCACGTGCTGCGCTGGACCGATGAGATCGCGCAGCGCCCGGCCGTGCAGCGCGGCCGCATGGTGAACCGCACCTGGGGCCAGCCGGCGAGCCAGTTGCACGAACGGCACGAGGCGAACGACTTCGAGACGAAGACGCAGGACAAGGTGGCCCAGCCATGATCACCTTGTACGACTGCGCCACCGCACCGAGCCCGCGGTGCGCGCACAGCCGGTAGTGTGTTCTGTTGTCAGGAGGCCAACGGCGGCTTCACGCGATCTCCCAGGCGAGCGCAAAGCCGGCCATCAGCTCGCGCAGCGACGGCTCCAAGGCTAGCAGCGCCGCTGGCCCGCCCCCTGCGCCTTCGCCGACGCCTGCCACGAAACGCAGCACGAGGCGGCCGCCACGGTCTTCGCCCCGCACGGCCACGCGCGCCGACAGGCCGGCCCGCGCCAACCGCTCGGCCACGACCCGCTCGGCCGCCTGCAGCCGCAGCGCCGGTTTGTAGACCTTGCCGATCGCCGTCAGCGGCAGCGACGGCAGCAGCGTGATGCGCTTCGGAACCGCGGCGCGCTCGGCAATGTGCGGCGCGGCCGCGGCCAGCAGCTCAGCCACGTCGAGCGTGGCCCCGGGCTTCGCGACGACGAAGGCCACCGGCAATTCGCCGGCGTATTCATTGGGCTCGCCAACGACGGCCGCGAGCGCCACCTGCGGGTGCCGCAGCAGCGCCTCCTCGACCGCGCCGGGGTCGATGTTGTGCGCGCCGCGGATGATCACGTCCTTTGCGCGGCCGGTGACGAAGACGCGGCCCGCGGCGTCGACGTGGCCGATGTCGCCGCTGATCAGCCAGCCGCCGTCGAAGCTGCCGGCGTTGCGCGAAACGTCGGTGTAGCCCGGGCCCACGTTGGGCCCACGCACGCGCAGCACGCCGTCGGCCGCCACCACGACCTCGCTGAACGGCAGCGGCAGCCCGCACGAGCCCACCGTGCGCGGCGCGCACGCCGGCTCGATGGCGATCACGCCGGCACATTCGGTCATGCCCAGGATGTTGCACACCGGCACGCCGGTCTCGCGCTCGAAACGCGCCGCCAGCTCGGTGGGCAGCGGCGAGCCACCGGTCAGGCCCAGGCGCACGCCGGCGGCGTCGCCACCATCGCCCTCGGCGTCGTCATTGCGTGGCGCCGCCAGCAAGGCCGTCATCACCGTCGGCACCATGGCCAGCAGCGTGACGCCGTGGGCCTTGATCAGCGGCCAGGCCTTGGCGACGAAAGCCGCATCGCGCCAGCCGGCAGGCGGCGGCAGCACGATCTCGGCCCCCGAAAGCAGCAGCGCCAGTCCGTAGACAAACGCCCCGGCGACGTGGAACAGCGGGAAGCCGTTCAGGATCACGTCGCGCTCGCTCGCGTCGTACAGCCGCGCCGCGCCCCAGGCCGCATGAAGCTGGTTGGCGTGGGTGTGCTGCGCCAGCTTGGGCAGCCCGGTGGTGCCGCCGGTGTGGAACAGCGCCGCGACGCGGTCCGGCCCCGCGGGTGGTGCGAAGCCCAGCGCGGCACCGCTGTGCCGGGCGCGCGCCGCGGCGAAATCCAGCGTGCCCGCGACGGCGCCGCCCACGGTCAGCACCGTCTGCAGCGCCGGGCAGTGCCCGCGCAAACTCAGCACCCGTGCGCCGATGTCGCCGGCAGCGTGCCCCGGCACCAGCGTGACCACCAGGTTCACCTCGGCCGTGTTCAAAAGCGCCACGAGGTGATCGTCGGTCAGCGCGTGGTTGATCGGGCAGGCGAGACCCGCCGTCTCGGCACCCCAGAGCGCGAACCAGGCCTCGGGCAGGGGCGGCAACAGCAGCGCGACGCGCGGCCCGGACCTGCCCGCAAGCTCGCGAAACAGGTTCGCGCAGCGGCGGATCTCGGCCAACAGTTCGCAGTAGGTCCAGCGGCGCGGCGATCGGTCGTCGGCCGCGGCCAGCGCGGTCAGCGCCGGCCGGTCGGAAAAGCGCGCGGCGACATCGGCGAGCGCATCGTGCACCTGGTCGAAGCACATCCACGCCCGAAGGCCGGCGCGTTCGATTTCGCGCAGGTCGTCCACAGAGGCAATCGTGGCGGGGGCCATGGGGTGCTTTCTATCACCATCTGGCGGCGGGAGGGGATCGACGTGGATGTCGCCGATGCGGAAGTCAGTCGGGCAGACCGGCGTCGTGAGCGAACGCGATGGCCGGACTTCGCGCAGTCGGACTTCGCGCAGGCAGACCCTGCGCGAAAGGGACGTTGACTTTCAGTTCACGCCCGGGAGCCCGTGGTCAATCGACGCGTACCGAATGTCGGCGACGCATCCGGCGGCGGCCGTTCGTCGACTGATGTTGATCGGCTGACCCCGCCCCAGAGGCGTCTATGGCGCTCTTTAGCTCGAACGACCGGTCGAACTTGACACCCGCCGATCGCATCACCACCTATACGTCGAGGGCCAGGTTGTTGCTGCGGCCACTGAAGTCGAGCGCACGAGGTTCCACGCGTTGGCCAGGGCGCGTGAATTCACGTGCTTCAGCGACTTGCGGCAGCCGTTTTCGGAGTCGTACAGCATGACGCTGGTTTGCAGTGCGTTGCAGCGTGCCCTGTGGTTGTTCTGGCGGTACTTCCATCGCTAGACCTCGCCGCCGACCTAGTCAGCGCGACCTCCCAAGGCGCTTGAAGCCGAACTCGAAAAAGCCGTCCTGGACTGCGGTACCGGTGCGGACGCAACAAGGAAGATTGCCCCCACCCGACCGAATCTGCACATGGGGCGTGGCGACAGTTTCGGGTTCGGCCTTGACGTCCTGCACGGTGTGCCGCTGAAGGTCACGCTGCGGGCCCAAACGGCGGCCGATTCCCCCAACGGTCTTGATCGAAGTTCAGCCCCTGGGCCATTGACAGGCCGCTTGTCAGCAGGTTCGTCTCCATTTCGGCTATGACTTTCATGACGCCGCAATCTTCATTTGTCGGTAGCGCAGTTCCAAGCAACGACCCTCACCGCCGGTCTGCGCTCAGCTTCGCCTTGACAGCGTCGACCAACGGCGCGATTGACGACTGCGGAAACGGGGAGACGCTGCTTACGTTGACTTCGCACAGCACGTAGGCCTGCGCCTGCCCCAGCGCCGAGTCGCCGAGCATGAAGTCACAGTCCCACAGCAGAGGCAACTGCTCGCGTGCCAGGCTGACCCGTTCTCGCAGCAGTTCGATCCACCCGGACTCGAGCCGCTGCTTCAGCAATTGGAACTCCTCGAAGTCCGGCCCGTGATACAGCCGTGGCCCCGGCTGCTGCTGCGTTGGGTGTAGCGCGTTGACGGCCTGCTGGCCGAAGCCCGTCACACGATCGCCCACCAGGTAGGCGCGCACCATGCCCTCGGCCAGTCTGGGCTGCCAAGCCTGGTCGACCATGTGGCCGCCTTGCGCCGGCTCGAAGTAGGGGGCCATTCGTTGCAGCAAGTCGGGCAGGCTCACGCGCTCTTCTTCGCTGCCCCGCAGAGCTTGGCGCAGCCGCAGCGGCCCCGTGATTGCATAACTTCCCATCGACTCGACCCGCCATATCCCGATGCCGCCGTGGCCACGGTGCTGCTTGAGCACACGCGCGCCGCGTTGCAGCCGGGCCGGCAACTCCGCAGCAAGCTGCTCCAAGCTGTCCACTCGGTGCACATCGCTGCCGAAGGGCAGGTCGCGGGTCTCGACGAGCACGTCTTTGGTGCCCAAACGCAGGATGGCGTCGGGATGTGCGCTGACTTGCGTGCCTGAACCTGCAAGGTCGCGCAGCAGCGCGTCGAGTCGGTCGCGCCGGCGCCCGCCTTCAATCGGATTGCACCAGACGAGCACGAGCTGCACCCGCCGCAGTTGCGCTGCCACCTCGTCGGCGAAGTCGTCGTGATAGACCGCTGGCTCGGCGTCCACGCCGCCAACCGCAAACGCCTTGAACAAGGCTGCAAAACGGCTCTCAGCCGGATCGGCGCGATCGCGCGCGGCGCGGTCGCCTGGGTACAGCAGAGCGACCGAAGGCGATGCGGGGCTGGTCATGGAGTTCCTCCAGAAGGCTTGTCGACGAGTCGGCGGCCAGCCACCGTCCAACCATGGACACTACGCTCAAGTTTGCGCACCTTGGGGCCGTTGCGCCGCAAGTCTTCTGCGCTAGTGAACGTGGTGCCGGTCAGCCCGGTTCGGATCGCGTTCGGGCGCTCCACCGCACCACTGTCCTTGTTTTGGCGATGGTGGCTGGCGGGCAGTTCGGCTGCCGCCGCATGCGCGCCGATATCGCTCATCGTTTGCTTGCCTTGTCGTTGCCCCGCCGGGACTCACGCACGAAGTGCGCGTACAACGAATCGAGCACGCTGCTCATTTCGGCCAACAAAGCGTCGTCGTCGCTCAGGCGCTCGCGGGCCCCGGCCATCACGGCCTCGAAGCCCTTCGCCTCGGGAACCGGCTCGCCACCGATGTCAAGCGCATGCACGATCGCCGCCAGACGAGTGAGCCCGGGGTCGCCCTCCAGCCCGAAGCTGGACATCAGGGTCTCGAACGTCACTCGATCTTCGACGTGCGTGAACCTGGCGCCGTCGAAGTCGAAACCAAGGGACCGCTTCGGACAGTCGGAGGGCTTGGCCAGCCACTGAAACCGCGCTTCGCGATCAATGAAGCGGCGGATCAACCAGGCGCTGGCCACCCGATCAACCCACAGACGGCGCCGCGTCGCCCAGGTGCGACCCTGGTATTCGCTGAGGTCCAGCTTGGGGACTCGGCCCTTGGTTTCGTGCGGCTCGTCGGGCGAGAGCAGGCCGTCGATGCGCTTACTGAAATCGGTCCACGCCGCCTCGGCCTCGACACCCGCCTCGCCTGGGAAGAAGTCGATCACCCGAACCGCGTCGAACTCGCGCTGCAACCTGCGCTGCAGCCGCGCCAGTTCGGGCGCGCCAAGGGCGCCCAGGCCGCGGTTCGACTCTTTCCATGCCTTGCGCAGTTCGGCGTAGTCCTCGCTGCGGTCGAAGAGCTGACGGTAAATCGCGGATTCGTCTGCGGACTGGGCCTGTACGGTCATCAGCCAGGCGCTGCCGCCTTCGGCCGCGCCCTCGTCGGCGAGGCCCTGCAGCGCCTGCGCGTGCTGCGGTCCGGCAGGCAACAGATACGCGCCGTCGCGCAGAGCCACACAACCCAGGGACTTGAGGGTGCGCCAGATGCGCATGCGAGCGGTGGCGCTCGAAGTCGGGAGCGAGAGGACCAGCAATAGCCAGGACGGCGTTGAAATAGACATGTCGCGTATCCTACACTAGTGTAGAGTTATATACACATCAGATTGGAGTTGAGCGTTCGGTGCAGGTCGTATCCTTCGCCGACGCGGCCGCCACTTCCACTTGGCGCTCTTCTTGGGCGCATCGGATCGATTCACCGAGATCAAGCATGACCTACACGATCGCGCCCTTGTACTGCCGCCCCTGGACCTTGAACGGCATTCCGCCGCGCTTGATCGAGAGCCACTACGAGCACAACTATGGTTCTGCGCTGCGCCGCCTCAACGCGGTCACCGCTGAGCTGGCCGAACTTGATGTTTCGTCAGCGGCGCCCCAAGCGTTGGTCCGACTGAAGCGCGAACAGACCAGCCTGCTCAACTCAACCCTGCTGCACGAGCTTTACTTCTCGAGCCTTGGCGGAGACGGGCGGACCGTACCTGCGACTCTGTCGGATGCGTTGGTGCGCGATTTCGGATCGGTCGATCGCTGGCGCTGGGAATTCATGGCCCTGGCCGAGTCCCTTGGTAGCGAATCGGGCTGGATTGTGTTGAGCTACTTGCCGCGCGACCGTCAATTGATGAACCAACACGCGACCGATCACGCGCAGAGCATTTCCGGTGCCATCCCGATCCTGGCGCTGGACATGTACGAGCATGCCTATCACCTCGAATTCGGTGCGAATCAAACGGCATACATCGCCGCTTTCATGCGCAACATCCTGTGGAGCGCGGTCGAAGCGCGCTATGCCAGCGCGCTGGATGTAGCGCCGCCGCTGACGTTGCAGCAGCCCGAGTTCCATGACCTGCCGTCTATCGGACCGGAAGAGGTTCGCGCCCTGTTGGCCTCGGGGCAGAGAGTGCAGCTTATCGACACCCGGCCACGGCACTACACGACCAAGGCCAATGACATCGTTGCAGGCGCCACAAGGCGTGATCCAGAGCGCATTGCGGAGTGGATCAACACACTCTCAAAGGACGACCCGGTGGTGACCATTTGCGTCTATGGGTTTCACATCGGTTGCCAGAGCGCCGCCGTGCTGCGCGCTGCGGGTTACGACGCTCGCTTCATGCGGGGTGGCCACTTCGCGTGGAAGGCACTTGATGGCGCGGTTGATCTGTTGAGACCACAGGGCCCGCCATCAGGACGTGAGGCCGGTGTGGGCGCTGAGAAATGAACATCGAAACCACCCCAAGGGTTGCGCCATCGCCTGCGGGCCTGGCGCAACCGGCCAGTGCCTCGGACAGGGCCAAAGCCCCCATGGCAGCGCGCACAAGGATGCTGCTCGAAGCGCCGATTCTGCCGACGCTGCTCAGACTTTCATTCCCAAACGTACTCAACCTGCTCGCACTGGCAGGGATGATCACTTTCGACGGGTTGTTTCTGGGCCGCCTGGGCGCCGACGCGCTGGTTGGCGTGTCGCTGGTCTTTCCGTTTGTGATGTTCGTGCAGCACATCGCTGCCAGCGGATTGGGTGGCGCGGTGGCATCCGCCATTTCGCGCGCGCTTGGGGCCGGCCAGCAGCAGAAAGCAGATGCGTTGGCAGCGCATGCGTTTGTGCTGGCTATCGGAGTGGCGATTCTGTTTTCGGCGCTGATGCTGACCGCGGGCCCGCTGATCTACAAGTCGAT
>JANNKS010000134.1:0-2793 GCA_031396425.1 Rhizobacter sp.
CGGGTGATCAGCCCGTCGCGCTCCAGCCGCGCAGCCGCGCGGCTGACGCGCATCTTGTCGAGCGAGGTGCTCTCCAGAACCCGGGTCGTCTTCGCTTCGCGCAGCTCGGCCAATGCCGCGAGCACCCGCCATTCATCGCGCGTGAGTTCGAAGCGTTCGTTGTAGATGAGGGCAAGCGCCTGGCTGACTGTTTCGGCTGCGCGGGCCAGACGGTAGGGGAAGAACTGCTCCAGGTCCATGGCCACATGGTAACCTGTGTGACGAAAATGAACGCTTGACGTTTCCGAAAGCCCCCCACTGGAGACCCCGATGAAGATCGAACGCATTCACCACGTCGCCTACCGTTGCCGTGACGCGAAGGAAACCGTCGAGTGGTACCGCACGCACCTGAACATGGAGTTCGTGCTCGCGATTGCCGAAGACCAGGTGCCGTCCACCCATGCGCCGGACCCGTACATGCACCTGTTCATGGACGCAGGCAACGGCAATGTGCTGGCGTTCTTCGAGATTCCGAACTCGCCGGCGATGGGGCGCGACCCGAACACGCCGGATTGGGTGCAGCACATCGCCTTCAAAGTCGACAGCGTCCAGACCCTGCACGACACCAAGGCGCGGCTCGAGGCCGCCGGCGTCGAGGTGATCGGCATCACCGATCACACGATCTTCAAGTCGATCTACTTCCGCGACCCCAGCGGCCACCGGCTCGAACTGGCCGCCGACACTGCCACGCCCGAGCAGATGAAGCAGCTCGACAGCGTGAAGTGGGAGATGCTGGAAGAGTGGTCACGCACCAAACGCGCGCCCAGACAGGCGGCCTGGATGCACGAGCGTGAGTTCGCAGGCGCTAAAGCAACTGGTTGAGCAGCTTCGCCACGTGGATGGCTTCGCGCTGCGCGCCATGGGCAATCTGATGCCGGCAACTCGTACCGTCGGCGACGATGATCGCGTCCGGGCGATTCCGCACGGCGGGCAGCAACTGGGCTTCGGCCATCTGCATTGACACCTCGTGGTGACGCGCCTCGTAGCCGAAGCTGCCGGCCATGCCGCAACAGCTGGACTCGATCAGCTCGGGCTTCGCGCCCGGGATCAGGCGCAGCACCTCGAGGATTGGCGTCACCGCGGCGAACGCCTTCTGGTGGCAGTGACCGTGCAGCAAGATCGGCGCATCCGCCGTCTTGAAGGTCAGCGTGAAGCGCCCGGCGCGTGCTTCACGCGCAACGAACTCCTCGAACAGCAGCGCGTGTTGCGCCACGGCCTCGGCAGATGGGCCAAGGCCCATCACGAGCGTCTCGTCGCGCAGCGTCAGCAGGCACGAAGGCTCCAGCCCGACGATCGCCACGCCCGCCTGGGCGAAGGGCAACAAGGCATCGAGCAGGGCGCCGGCTTTCGCCTTCGCTTCGTCGACCATTCCGACCGAAAGAAAGGTGCGCCCGCAGCAGTGGTGACCTTCACGCTTGGTGAGCAGGTGCAGCGTGTAGCCGGCAGCATGCAGCACGCGCGCCGCCGCCAATGCGTTCTCGGTCTCGAAGTGGCCATTGAAGGTGTCGACGAACAAGACGGCGGCCTTGCTGTTCCGCCGGGCTGCCGCCAGCGTGTCGGCAAGGCTTGAAAACAGCGCCGGGTCGTGGCTGCGCCAGAACGTGTCGCGGCGCCACTGCGGCAGTTTGCGTTTCACCGTGAAGCCGAGCAGCTTTTCGCTCAGCCAGGCAGCGCCGGGCACGGTGTCGCGCAGGTTGGCAAACCAGGGCAGCCGGCTTGCGTGCCGCGCGTAGTCAGGCAGCCTGGCGACGAGCCGGTCGGCTAGGGTGTGGCCGTGGCGTGCCTTGAAGTGCGCGAGGAACTCGATTTTCATGCGCGCCATGTCGACGCCGGTCGGGCAGTCGCGCTTGCAGCCCTTGCAGCCCACACACAGGTCCATCGTGTCGAACATCGCTTCGCTGGTGAAGGCGTCCGCTCCGAGCTGGCCCGACAGCGCCAGCCGCAGCGTGTTCGCGCGGCCGCGCGTCAGATGCCGTTCGTCGCGCGTGGCGCGGTAGCTCGGGCACATCGTGCCGGCGTCGAACTTGCGGCAGTGGCCGTTGTTGTTGCACATCTCGACCGCCATCGCCAGGCCGCCGGTGCTGTCGCCGCCGGTGCCCGGGGGCGTGGTGACTTCGCTCACCGGGTCGGCCTGCACGTTCCAGGCCGACCAGTCGAGCACCGGCTTGAGTGCTATGCGCCGATATGGCCTGGGTGCTCCGGGTGGCGCGAAACGCAGCAGTGACACGTCGTCCATCTTCGGCGGGTCGACGATGCGCCCCGGATTGAACAGCCCCGCCTGGTCGAACTCGGTCTTGATGGCGCGGAAGGCGTCGTTCAGTTTCGGGCCGAACTGCCAGGCGATCCATTCGCCGCGGCACAGGCCGTCGCCATGTTCGCCGCTGTAGGCGCCGCGGAATCGGCGCACCAGCGCGCTCGCTTCTTCGGCGATGGCGCGCATCCTGGTGGCACCGCCGTCGGGGCCGGCGACGCGCATGTCGAGAATCGGTCGCACGTGCAGCGTGCCCACCGAGGCATGGGCATACCAGGTGCCGCGCGTGCCGTGGCGGGCGAACACCTCGGTGAGCGCGTCGGTGTACTCGGCCAGGTGGGCCAGCGGCACCGCGCAGTCTTCGATGAAGCTCACCGGCTTGCCGTCGCCCTTCAGGCTCATCATGATGTTCAGCCCGGCCTTGCGAACTTCCCAGAGATTTTTCTGCGCCGTCGCGTCAACCAGGCGCACCACGCTGCCGGGCAGGCCGAGGTCGCCCATCA
>JANNKS010000275.1:0-4546 GCA_031396425.1 Rhizobacter sp.
ACCGGCGCCAACAGTTCCGAGAGCACGACCTTGCCCACTGGCTTGCAACTCGGCCTGGGCACGCGCGCCGTCGCCACCACGCGCATCTTCAGCCAGGGCAACCTGACGCAGAGTTCGAACCCCCTGGACATGGCGATCCGGGGCAGCGGCTTCTTCGAAGTGCAGATGCCCGACGGCACGGTGGGCTACACGCGCGACGGCTCGTTCCAGGTGAATGCGCAGGGCCAGCTGGTCACCAACAACGGTTACCCGGTGCAGCCCGGCATCACGATTCCGGCGGCGGCGCAGAGCGTCACGGTGGGCGCCGACGGCACGGTGAGCGTCGTCCTGCCCGGCCAGGCAGCAGCACAGACGGTGGGCCAGCTTCAACTCGCCAACTTCATCAATCCGGCCGGCCTGGACCCGAAGGGCCAGAACCTGTTTTCCGAGACCGCCGCGTCGGGGGCACCGAGCACCGGTGCGCCGGGGCAGAACGGGCTGGGCGACCTGCGCCAGGGATTCGTCGAAACCTCGAATGTGAACGTGGTCGAGGAACTGGTCGCGATGATCCAGACCCAGCGCGCCTACGAGTTGAACTCGAAGGCGATCCAGACCGCCGACCAGATGCTGGCCAAGCTGGGGCAGATGTGATGTCGACGCGGTGGCTCCATCGCGGCGTTTTCGGCGCGACGCGAAGCGCGGTGCTGGGGCTGCTGGTGGCCGGTGCCGCGCTGCTGCTGGGCGGCTGCGAAACGCTCAATGCGCGGCCTGTGGTCGATGTGGCCGAACCCACCGCGCTGCGCCCGCAGGCGGTGGTGCGGCCGGTGGTCAACAACGGCGCGATCTTTCAGTCGTCGCTGTACCGGCCGCTGTTCGAAGACCACCGCGCGCGCCTGGTCGGCGACACGCTGATGGTGCAGATCGTGGAGAAGGTCAGCGCGAGCCAGAAAAGCACCAGCTCGATCGACAAGAGCGGCGCATTGAGCGCCGGCATCACCGCGCTGCCGCTGGTGAACCCGAATTCGTTCGGGCGTGCCAGCGTCGGCGGCACCTCGAGCAACACCTTCGCCGGCAAGGGCAGCACCGAAAACACGAACGACTTTGCCGGCACCATCACCGTCACCGTCACCGAGGTGCTGCCGAACGGGCACTTGCTGATCGCCGGTGAAAAGCAGATCGGCGTGAACCACAACGTCGACGTCTTGCGCTTCTCGGGTCAGGTGGACCCGCGTGTGATTCAGTCGGGCAACTCGGTGGCGTCGGCGCAGATTGCCAATGTGCGCATCGAACACCGCGGGCGCGGCGCCCAGGCCGAAGCCCAGGGAGTGGGCTGGCTGAGCCGATTCTTCCTCAACGTCCTGCCGATCTGACACCCCATGCTGCTTGCCGATCGAAATCGAACCCCGCCGCGCTCCAGGCCCACCCTGTGGGGCCCCGAGCGTTGGCTGCGCGTCCTCATCGCGCTGGCCTGGCTGATCGCGAGCGCCGCGCTGTGGTGGCCCGACTCGGCCGCGGCAGCGCGCATCAAGGAAATTGCCACCGTGCAGGGTGTGCGCAGCAACAATCTGGCCGGCTACGGCCTGGTGGTCGGGCTGGATGGCACCGGCGACCAGACGACGTCGGCACCGTTCACGACCCAGAGCATCAATGCGCTGCTGCAGCAGATGGGCGTCACGGTGCCGCCGGGCACGAGCATGCAGCTGAAGAACGTCGCGGCGGTGATGGTCACGGCGCAGTTGCCCGCCTTTGCGCAGCCGGGGCAGGTGATCGACGTGAATGTGTCGTCGCTCGGCAATGCCAAGAGCCTGCGCGGGGGACTGTTGATCGCGACGCCGCTGAAAGGTGCCGACGGCCAGATCTACGCGATGGCGCAGGGCAACCTGCTGGTCGGCGGCGCCGGTGCGGCGGCGGGCGGCTCGAAGGTGCAGATCAACCACCTCAGCGCCGGGCGTCTTCCGGACGGCGCCACCGTGGAACGCAGCGTGCCCACGCCGATCAACCAGGGCGAGTTCATGCAGCTCGACCTGAACTCGAGCGACTTCAACACAGCCCGTGAGGTGGCTCGCGCGATCAACAAGCGCATGGGCGAGGGCCTGGCCCAGGCGCTCGACGGCCGGGTGGTGCGGGTGCGCATGCCGGCCACACCGGACGAGCGCGTGTCGTTCATGGCCGACATCGAAAACCTGCAGATCGAACGCGCCAGCCCGGCGGCGCGCGTGGTCATCAATGCCCGCACGGGTTCGGTGGTGATGAACAACGCCGTCACGCTGTCGGCCTGTGCCGTCGCCCACGGCAGCCTGTCGGTGACGATCAATTCGACACCGGTGGTGAGCCAGCCCAACGCCCTTGCGGGCGGCCAGACGGTGGTGCGCGAGAAGGCCGACATTTCGATCAAGCAGGAGCCTGGCGCACTGATCCAGATGCCTGCCGGCACCAAGCTCGCCGACGTCGTGAAAGCCCTCAATTCGATGGGCGCGACGCCGCAGGACCTGCTCGCCATATTGCAGGCGATGAAGGCGGCCGGTGCGCTGAACGCCGAGCTGGAAGTGATCTGATGGACGTGCGCGCCGGCGCCGGGTTGGCCTCCGACACGCGCAGCGTCGATGCACTGCGCGCGAACGCGGCGCGCGACCCGAAGGCGGCAATCAAGGAAGCAGCGAAGCAGTTCGAGGCGTTGTTCATGCGCGAATTGATGAAGAGCATGCGTCAGGCCACGTTGAGTTCGGGCATGCTCGACAACGCGGGCAGCCAGATGGGCACCGAGATGCTCGACGGCCAGTTCTCCAGCCAGATGGCCGGCCTGCCCGGTGGTTTGAGCGAGGTGATCGCCCGCCACCTGGCACGCCAGCTCGGCGGCAGCGAAGAGGGGCCTGCTGCGCCGAACGCCGCGCCGCTGTCCGGGGTGGCGCCGGCGCGCAACGCCGCCGGGCGCGAGGCGGAGCACACCCCCGAACGCACCCCCGAGCTGTCGAGCGGCCAGGCCGGATTCGTGCAACGCCACCTCCACGATGCGCGCAGTGCGCAGGCCCACTCGGGTATTCCGGCGAGTTTCATGGTGGCGCAGGCGGCGCATGAAACAGGCTGGGGCCAGCGCGAAATCCGCCATGTCGACGGCAGCTCGTCGCACAACCTGTTCGGCATCAAGGCCGGCGCCAACTGGAAGGGCGCGGTGGCCGAGGTGACCACCACCGAGGTGATCGACGGTGAAGCGCGCAAGGTGAAGGCGAAGTTCCGCGCCTACGGCTCGTACGCGGAATCGTTCGACGACTACGCCAGGCTGATCACCGCCAACCCACGCTACCGCGACGTTCTGGCGCAGGCGGGCTCGGCGTCAGGCTTCGCGACGCAGCTGCAACGCGCCGGCTACGCCACCGATCCGCACTACGCGGAAAAGCTCACGCGCACGATCAACGCCACCCTGCGCCTGCAGCGCGCGGTGACATGATGCCAACCCGGGGTTCGAACCAATGGCCAATTCGGCACTGACGTCCATCGGCACGCGGGCGCTGTTCGCGAATTACGCCGCGCTGCAAGTCATCGGCAACAACATCGCGAACGCGAACACGCCGGGCTACTCGCGCCAGAGCGTGGAGTTCTCGACCTCGGGGGGTCAGTCCACCGGCAGCGGTTTTTTCGGCCGAGGTGTGGATGTCGACACGGTCAGCCGTGCGCACAGCCAATTTCTCACGCGCGAGCTCAGCCTGGCCACCGCGCTGTCGGCGGCCGACGAGACGCGCGCGGCCCAGATGAAGCGGCTCGAGAGCGTGTTTCGAACCGGCGAAGCGGGCCTGGGCCACGCCGCCGGTCAGTTTCTGAACGCCTTTGTCGACGTGGCGAACAATCCGCAGGACAACTCGGCGCGCCAGGTGGTGCTGTCCCGCGCCGGCGAACTGGCCCAACGCTTCCAGGTGGCGGGCGACACCATCGCCGACATGCAGGCCGGACTGGTGCAGGACCTCGCGATTGCGGTGAACACCGTCAACACGCTGGCCAAAGGGGTCGCCGAGCTGAACGTCAAGATCGCCGACAGCCTGGGCCAGGGGCACCCGCCCAACGACCTGCTTGATCAGCGCGATCAGATGGTCCGGCAGATCAGCGAACTGGTTCCGGTCACGACGGTGGCGAGCAGCGACGGCTCGATGAGCCTGTTCATCGGTGGCGGCCAGCGTCTGGTGCTGGGTGCGAATGCCTCACGCATGATGCTGAGCACCGATGAATTCGACCCGACCCGGGTGAGCATGGCGCTGTCCGAAGGCGGCAAGACGATTCCGCTGTCCGACAGCCTGGTGGCCGCCGGCAAGATCGGCGCGTTGTTGCGGGTCCAGAAGACCGACCTGGTCGATGCACGCAACCTGCTTGGCCAGATGGCGCAGGCGCTGGCCGGCGCGGTGAACAACCAGCAGGCGCTCGGCCTGAGCCTGGGCCAACCGCCCGTGAGCGGCGCGCCGCTGCTCGACACCGGCGCGATGCGCGTCGCACCGAGATGGGCGAGCTGCAGGATCGCATCACCTCCACGCACAAGGGCGCCATCACCTCGGTGCAGGCCATCTACGTGCCGGCCGACGAC
>JANNKS010000302.1:0-23480 GCA_031396425.1 Rhizobacter sp.
ACGAAGCCCGGCTGCGAGCCGGACTTGTGCACCAGATCGGTCATGCAGTCGTAGAGGGCGTCGAGGTTCTTGCCAAAGTGAGCCGGGAACAGGAAGGCCTCGGCAATGCCTTCGAGCACATCCTGTTTGGATTGGGCGGCGGTCAGGTTGGCGTACAAAAAATGCTGGCCCACGGCCTCGGCAGCAAGCAGCAGGTCTTCCGCGCGGTAGGCACGTATCGACTGAACAATGTTTGGACGGACTGTCTGCAACAGCATGGTCACGATCCTCCTGTGGTCATGAAAAATCTTCTTCTCGGACGGTCACTGAGCGATGCGCCGAAAACTCGCGTAGTGATCTTCGGTGTAATAGCAAGCCTCAGGGGCCACTGCCCTGGAGCCGCCGCAAACAATGCGTCGTGCGCCGCGATCGCGGGCGCCCGGTGTGCGCACGGTGTACTCGCGGTAGTAGCCGCGCCGCTGCGCCGGCAGCAGTCGTTCGCGGTTGCCAAAAGTGGTGCCGTCCTTGGAATGTGGAAACGGTCCGCCGGCGCGGATCAGCTGTTCCGTCGCCTGCGCTTCGGCGGGCAGCGCAGACAAGGAAATCACCACCAGCTCGCGCTTCGACTCCTTGGCGTCGCCTATGCCAGGGGCCAGCGCCATGGCGGCCAATGCGAAAGCAAGCCCCAACTTTCGAACGGTTCGCCGCAACGCGGGCTGGCCTGGCAAAAACACGGGTTATCCCTATGAAACAAAACAGACATGCTACCGAAGTTGCATGGAAATCTCAAGTGCATGCCTCATTTTCGGGCAGTGAGATATCAATGTGAGTGTGCGCACGCACTCACCAAGAGATTCGATCTGCAGGCACACCAGTGACCGTAAAGCCTGCAAAGCTTGATGAATTTGGCTGCTGCCGAATTGGTGCATGGAAGTCCGAGGCCACGCCGTGCTCTGCGTCGGCCCCTGTCCAGGCGCCGGCCAACCGCCTCATTAGCCGAGACGCGCAAGCCCGTCCTTCGGTGTCAAAGGCGTGCAGCGTTGGCGTCCGCGACGGTCACCGCCGTCATGTTGACGATGCGCCGCACGGTTGCCGACGGCGTGAGCACATGCACTGGCTTGGCCGCGCCGAGCAACACCGGGCCGATCGCAATGCCGCCGCCCGCCGCCGTTTTGAGCAGGTTGTAGGCGATGTTGGCAGCGTCGATGTTGGGTAACACCAGCAGGTTCGCTTCACCGCTGAGCGTGCTGTGCGGCATCAGCTCGGCCCGGTAGGGGGCATCAAGCGCGGCATCACCGTGCATTTCGCCATCGACTTCGAGCCATGGCGCGCGCGCGCGCAGCAAGGCGAGGGCGTCGCGCATCTTGATCGCCGACGGCTGATTGCTCGAACCGAAATTGCTGTGCGAAAGCAGCGCCGCCTTCGGGCGCAGGCCGAAGCGCAGCATCTCTTCAGCCGCCATCACGGTGAGCTCGGCGAGCTGCTCTGCGGTCGGGTCGTAGTTCACGTGGGTGTCGATCAGCATCACCTGGCGGCCCGGCAGCATCAAGCCGTTCATGCAGCCGTAGGTCTTGACGCCTTCGCGCAGGCCGATCACCTGGTCGATGTAGTGAAGGTGCAGCCCGGTGGTTCCCCAGGTGCCGCACAGCAGGCCGTCGACTTCGCCACTTTTGAGCAGCATCGCGCCGATCAGGGTGAGCCGGCGCCGCATCTCGATCTTGGCCAATTGTGCCGTCACGCCCTTGCGCGACGTCATCTCGTGATAGCGCTGCCAGTAGTCGCGAAAGCGATGGTCGTTTTCGGTGTTGACCAGGTCGTAGTCCTGGCCGGCGACCAGGCGCAAGCCGAACTTTTCGATGCGCCGCGCGATCACATCGGGTCGGCCGATCAGGGTTGGGCGCGCCAGCCCTTCGTCTACGACCACCTGAACGGCGCGCAGAACGCGCTCTTCCTCACCTTCAGCGTACGCAATGCGTTTGCGCGCTGCGCGCTTGGCCAGGTTGAAGATGGGCTTCATCATCGTGCCCGACGCATACACCCAGCTGAGCAGCTTTTCGCGGTAGGCGTCCAGGTCCTTCACCGGCCGCAAGGCCACGCCCGAAGCGGCCGCTGCCTCGGCCACCGCCGGGGCGATGCGAAGCATCAGGCGCGGATCGAAAGGCTTGGGAATCAGGTACTCGGGTCCGAACCTCAGCGTCGACCCCGCGTACGCAGCGGCCACGACCTCGCTTTGTTCGGCCTGGGCCAGGTCGGCAATGGCGTGCACCGCAGCCACTTCCATCTCGATCGTGATCGTCGTTGCACCCGAGTCGAGCGCGCCGCGAAAGATGTAGGGAAAGCACAGAACGTTGTTGATCTGGTTCGGGTAGTCGGTGCGGCCGGTGGCCATGATGGCGTCGTCGCGGACCTCCTTCACTTCCTCGGGCATGATTTCGGGCGTGGGGTTGGCCAGCGCGAAAATCACCGGGTGGGCATTCATGCGCGCCACCATGTCTTTCTTCAGCACGCCACCTGCCGACAGGCCGAGAAAGATGTCGGCCCCGGCGATCGCTTCGCCCAGGCTGCGCTGGCTGGTTTTCTGGGCGAAGACCGCCTTGTCGTCGTCCATCAATTCCTTGCGCCCTTCGTAGACCAGGCCGGCCAGGTCGGTGACCCAGATGTTGTGCCTGGGCAGGCCGAGCTTGACCAGCAAACCCAGGCAGGCAAGTGCGGCCGCACCGGCGCCTGACGACACCAGCTTGACCTGGTGGATGTCCTTGCCGGTCACCTTCAATGCGTTCAGAATGCCCGCCGCCACCACGATCGCGGTGCCATGCTGGTCATCGTGGAAGACCGGGATCTTCATGCGCGAACGCAGTGCACGCTCGACATAGAAACAATCCGGCGCCTTGATGTCTTCGAGGTTGATGCCGCCGAACGTGGGCTCCAGCGCGGCGATCATGTCGATGAGCTTGTCGAGGTTGCGCTCGTTGACCTCGAGGTCGAACACGTCGATGCCGGCGAATTTCTTGAACAGAACGCCTTTGCCTTCCATCACCGGTTTGGCCGCCAAGGGGCCGATGTCCCCCAGACCCAGCACCGCCGTGCCATTCGTGATCACAGCCACCAGGTTGCCGCGGGCGGTGTAGCGAAAGGCGTTGACCGGATCGGCGACGATTTCTTCGCACGCGGCGGCCACGCCGGGCGAGTACGCCAGGGCCAGATCACGCTGATTGATCAACTGCTTGGTCGGCGCAATGGCGATCTTGCCGGGCGTTGGGAATTCGTGATACTCCAGCGCAGCGCGGTGCAGCTCGGCGCGTTTTTGCTCATAGGTGGACATGTTGTCGGTCTTCCGGGTGTCAAGGGTGAAGCGCTGCGCCGGCCCGACGATGGAGCAAACAAGCTGGCGAATGGGGGAGTGTCTCGCATCGTGGCAGGGGTGACCATGCGGATAACCGCGCACGCGCGGGTCGGCCCCGAGGCTGGCAACGACTGGCCGAGTAGGTGCCGGGCGCACGCCGGGCAGCAAACCTGGTGCGCACGAATGACCCGCACGCCTGCGCGCCGATAATCCAAGAAGGCATCAACGATCGATCCCCTTGGGCGAATTCGAACTCATCGCAGAATACTTTTCACCGCCGGTGCGGCGTGCCGCATTGGGGGTGGGGGACGATTGCGCGCTGCTCACGCCGGCTGCGGGAATGCAGCTGGCGATTTCCAGCGACATGCTTGTCGAAGGGCGCCATTTCCTCTCCACGGTGGCCAGTGCTGACCTGGGGCACAAGGCGCTTGCCGTCAACCTCAGCGACCTGGCAGCCTGTGGCGCGAAGCCACTCGCCTTTTGTCTGGCACTCGCCTTGCCACGCGTCGACGAATCGTTCCTTGCCGGCTTTTCGCGTGGTTTGCTCGCGCTGGCCGCCGAGCACGATTGCGAACTGATCGGCGGCGACACGACCCAGGGCCCGCTCAACATCTGCATCACGGTGTTCGGCGAGGTACCGCACGGCCAGGCCCTGCTTCGCTCGGGCGCGCGCGCGGGTGACGCGCTGTATGTCAGCGGCACCCTGGGCGAGGCGCGCCTTGCACTGGAGTGCTTTCGCGGCACCCAGATCCTGCCCGGCGACGGCTTCGCCCGGGTGCGGCGGGCGATGGAGCGGCCGCAGCCCCGAGTCACCTTGGGCCTCGCACTGCGCGGCGTGGCGAGCAGTGCAATCGACGTTTCCGACGGCCTGCTCGGCGACCTGGGGCACATCCTGCGCCGGTCCGGCGTTGGCGCGACGGTGCGCGTCGACGCGGTACCGCGCAGTGCCTTGGTCGAATCCTTGCCGCTGGCTGTGCAGCGCGACTGCACTCTGGCCGGCGGTGACGACTATGAACTCCTGTTCACCGCACCGGCGCAACACGCAGACGCGGTCCGGGCCGCGGCTCGCCATGCCGGCGTCGCCGTGACCTGCATCGGCGTGATCGAGGCGGCGGCGGGCCTGCGCCTGCTGGACGGGCAGGGCGAAACGCTCCCCGACACGTTCGTTTCGTTCGATCATTTCCAATGATCAACAGCGACCCTCGGCTCGGCCAGCGGCTCGCGATGTCGCCATCCAAGCCGACATTGCGATTCGTGTTCAGCCACCCGGCGCACATGGTGGCGCTGGGCTTTGGCTGCGGCTTGGCGCCGGTCGCGCCCGGCACGGTGGGAACGCTGGCGGCCTGGCTGGCGTTCACGGCCCTGGCACCGGTCATGAACGACGCCCGCTGGGCGGCGCTGCTGGTGCTGTCCACCGTGGTGGGCTGGTGGGCCTGTACACGAGCCGCACGCGAACTGGGTGTGGCCGATCCGGGCGCGATCGTCTGGGACGAAGTGGTCGCCTTCTGGGCCGTGTTGTGGCTCGTGACACCGGCCGGCTTCTGGGCACAGCTCTGGGCGTTCGCGCTGTTCCGTTTTTTCGATGGCGTCAAACCCGGCCCGGTGGCGTGGGCGGATGCGCTGTTCAAGAGCCGGCGTGGCGAAGTGATCGGTCGGCGCCAAGGGTTCGGCATCCTGTTCGATGACTTCGTGGCCGCCCTGTGCACTTTGCTCGTGGTGGCGCTGTGGCGTTTCCAATGGAACGGTTTGAGCCCCTGGTGACCGCCGTTGCCGATGCATTGCGCCGCCAAGGCGCGATGCTGGTGACCGCCGAATCGTGCACCGGTGGTTTGATCGCCGCCGCGTGCACGTCGCTCGCCGGGTCGAGCGACTGGTTCGAACGCGGCTTCGTCAGTTATTCGAATGCGGCCAAGCGCGAATTGCTCGGCGTGGCCGACAGCCTGATCGACGCGCATGGCGCCGTGAGCGCCGAAGTGGCCTGCGCAATGGCCGAGGGGGCGCTCGCTCACTCGCGCGCCGACGTCGCGGTGGCCGTCACGGGCATCGCAGGGCCGGGCGGCGCGACCCCGGGCAAGCCGGTGGGCACGGTGTGGCTGGGCTGGGCGCTTCGCGGCACACCGGCGCGAGCCGAGTTGCAGCAACTCTCAGGCGACCGGGCGGCGGTGCGTGAACAGAGCGTGCAGCACGCCTTGCAGCGCGTGGTTTCATTGCTCGAGGAAGACGGTGGCGACACGCCGGCGGCGGGTCGCGCCCAAACGCCATGAAACACGGCGTCCTTGCCGTGCGAAATCCTCGAAACCGCAATCCGAGGCGCGCCCGATGAGCATTCTCGTCGCGGCAGAGTTTTCCGATGCGGAGTGGGCCGCCTGGTGGCCGGTTCTTGAAGCCGCATTGCCCAGCGAAACCTTGCTGCGCGAGGTCCATGGCGAGCTCGAAGCGGACGCCGTCGAAGTGGCCTTGGTGGCCAACCCGCCGCGCGCCAGCCTGGCCGCGTTGCCGCGGTTGCGCCTGATCCAGTCGCTGTGGGCAGGGGTCGACCGGTTGCTCGCCGACGACTCGGTGCCTGCGCACATTCCGCTGGCGCGCATGGTCGATCCGATGATGAGCCAGGCGATGGCGCAAACCGCATTGTGGGCGGTGTTGAGCCTGCATCGCGGCTTCTTCGACTACGCGCAGCAGCAACTGCGACGTGAATGGCGGCAGCTCGAACAGCGCCGCGCCGATGAAGTGACCGTGCTGGTGCTGGGTCTGGGCGAAATGGGCCGCACGACGGCGCTTCGGCTCGCCGCCAATGGCTACCGGGTGTGCGGCTGGAGCACCCGCGCAACGGCCCTGCCGGGCATCCACACCTGGGCCGGGCCGGCGGCACTGGACGCCGCGCTGGCCGAGGCGCACATCGTCGTCAATCTGCTGCCGCTGACCACGGCCACGCGCGGCCTGTTCAACAGGCAGTTGTTCGCCCGCATGCGCCCCGCCGCTGACCTGGTGAACCTGGCCCGGGGCGGCCATGTGGTTCAGGCCGACCTGCTCGATGCCTTGGCCAGCGGGTTGCTGCGGCGCGCGGTGCTGGACGTCTTTCAGGGCGAGCCCCTCGAAGCGAATCACCCGTTCTGGAGCCACCCGCAGGTCACGGTGCTGCCGCACATCGCCGCCAACACCGATCCGCGCAGTGCTGCTGATCTGGTGGTGCGCAATGTGCGTGCCTTGCGTGCCGGCTTGCCGCTCGCTCACCTCGTGGATCGAAGCCGCGGCTATTGACCGGTGCAGGTAGGGTGTCGGAAGCGTCCGCAGCGGGCGCTGGGGATCGTTGTCGCCTTGCCCCACCCTGCACTCTCCTCACGGCATCAGCGCGAGCCGCAACGGTGGGCCCTTGGCCGCGCGCGCGGTGTGCTCGGCCAGCATCAGCACCAGTTTTCGCAGCGCCTGCCAGGGCTCGACCGGCCAATCCGGGTGGCGCAAGCCTTTGACCAGACCATCGCAGACGCTTGCCGCTTCGATCAGGCCGGCCAGCGTGGCCTCGCTCAGAAACGGCAGCGCGCGCTCGAGCAGGCGTTCGCGTGGCCCCCAGACGCGCGCCTCACGAAGCGCCATCGGCACGGGCTTGCCGAGCGCGACCGCGTCTTTCACGCGCTGGAGTGCGCGGATGTCTTCGGCAATCGTCCAGTGCACCAGCACGGCCGCTTCGCCCTCGGCCTGCAGGCCGTCGAGCATGCGCAGGGCGCGCCCGACCTGGCCGGCGAGCACCGCCTCGCCAAGCTTGAACACGTCGTAACGCGCCACATTCATCACCGCCGCTTCGATCTGCTCGAAACTCAATTCACCCTGCGGGTACAGGAGGGCAAGCTTCTCGATCTCCTGGTGCGCGGCGAGCAGGTTGCCTTCGACCCGATCGGCAAAGAACGCCAGGGCCTGCTGCCCAGCCTCGCCACCCTGCACGCGTTGACCACGCTTGGCCAGGCGCTGGGCGATCCACTGTGGCAAGGCCTTGCGATCCACCGGGTCGATGCGAATCGTCACGCCGGCCCGGTCGAGCGCGCTGAACCAGGCGCTCGTTTGTTGCGATCGATCCAGCCGGGGCAATGACACCAGCGTCACCACGTCGTCATCCTGCCGACCGGCGAGCGAAGTGCAATACGCTTGCAGGGCGTCGGACCCCTCTTTGCCGGGCTTGCCGGAAGGGATGCGGATTTCGATCAGCTGCCTGTCGCTGAACAGGCTCAATTCGCGCGTGGCGCCGAGCAGACTGCTCCAGTCGAATCGTGCGCCGCTGACGGTGTGCACCTGGCGCTCGGCGCAGCCGGCAGTGCGCGCCGCTGCCCGCAGCGCGTCGAGCGCCTCCTGGGCCAGCAGCGGTTCGTCGCCCCACACGGTGTAGATCGTGCGCAATCCCTTCGCGAGGTGTGCGGGAAGTTGTTCGGCGTGGACTTGCATGGTGTGTGGAGCAACGCCGTCAAAGTGCCGCAACGGCGGCAAGGCGTCGCATGATCTGCGCCACGATGTCGCTTTGCATCGCACGGTAGAGCAGCGCTTCCTCCTGCTCCTTGGCCAGCGCATTGGTCTCGTTGTAGCTCATGTCGCGGCTGAGCACGATTTCGGTCGGTGCAATCAGATCGTTTCCGGCCACGCCACGCAAGCGGAAGCCGATTCGCGTGCGCAACTGCAGTTCGCGCACTTCGCCGGTGGCGGTGCTCGCCACCACGCTCTTCTCGCGGCTTTCGGAGAGGGCCTCCAGCACCACCTGGGCTTGCTGCGCGCCCTCCACCACCTGCGTGGTGCGGCTGGCGTCGATGCTTCGCCGCAACTCGGTCGCCAGTGGCGACTGAGGCTTGAAGCCCTTGAGCTGAATGGTCTTGAAATTCAGTTCCGGTGCACGTCGCAATTCGAAGCCACAGGCCCCAAGGAGGGCAAAGGCGGCGAGAAACGCGCTTCGACGCGTCAGCATCAGACCACGATGTTGACCAGCCGACCGGGCACGATCTTCACCAGCTTCGGCGTTCCCGCGCCGGCGAAGCGCAGGTAGTCTGGATTCGACAGCGTGACCGCCGTGATCGCCGCGTCATCGGCGTCGGCGTTCACCGTGATGACGCCGCGGCGCTTGCCGTTCACCTGCAACACGAGTTCGATCTGGTCTTGCACCAGGGCGGCGTCGTCCACCTGGGGCCAGGGGGCATCGAGCAGGTCGCCCAGCTCGGCCGCATAGCCCAGGTCTTGCCAGAGCCGCCAGGTGGTGTGCGGACACGCCGGATAGAGCGCGCGCAGCAACAGGCCGAAGCCTTCACGCACCACCAACGGGGCCTGACCCTTGAAGCCTTCCAGTGCGTTGAGCATCTTCATCGCGCCGGAAACCACCGTGTTGTATTGCATGCGTTCGTAGTCGTAGCTGACCTGGCGCAACACCGAGTGCAGCTCGAAGCGCAATGCCTTGGCCGCTGCGTCGAGCGCGGCCGCGGCGTTGCGGCCCGCCGCGATCGCCGCCGCGTGCTTGACGCCGAAATTCCACACCCGTCGCAAGAAGCGGTTCGCCCCTTCAACGCCGGCATCGTTCCATTCCAGCGTCTGCTCAGGGGGTGAGGCGAACATCACGAAAAGCCGCGCAGTGTCGGCACCGTAACGGTCGATCAGGTCTTGCGGGTCGATGCCGTTGTTCTTCGACTTGGACATCGTCGTCCAGCCTTCGCAGAGCACCGGCAATCCGTCGCGTTTCGCGCTGGCCGAGATGACGTGCTGGTGCTCGTCGCGCACCACAACGAGTTCATGCTCCCAGAAGTACTCCCGGCCGCTCTCGCTGCCGGTGCGCACGAACGCCTCGTTGAGCACCATGCCCTGGGTGAGCAGGCGCGTGAAAGGCTCGTCGATCGTCACCAGCTTCAGATCGCGCATCACCTTGGTCCAGAAACGCGCGTACAGCAAGTGCAGGATGGCGTGTTCGATGCCACCGATGTACTGGTCCATCGGCATCCAGTAGTTTGTGCCCGCACCCACCATCGAGCCGGCGTCGCGGGCGTCGCAATAGCGCATGAAGTACCACGAGCTGTCGACGAAGGTGTCCATCGTGTCGGTCTCGCGCCGCGCCGGCTGGCCGCACCGGGGGCAGTTGACATTCAGGAACGCGGCGCACTGGTTCAGCGGGTTGCCCGAACCGTCTGGAATGAGGTCTTCCGGCAACAGCACCGGAAGATCGCTCTCGGGCACGGGCACCACGCCGCAGCCGGGCTGGCCGGCGTGGCCGTCGCAGTGCACGATCGGAATCGGCGTGCCCCAATAGCGCTGGCGGCTCACCCCCCAGTCGCGCAGCCGCCAGGTGGTCTTCTTCTCGCCGAGGCCGAGCCGGCCCAGCGCAGCGGCGACCGAATCGATCGCGGCGGCGCTGCTCAAGCCGGAAAACGGGCCCGAGTTGATCGTCGCGCCGCGCGTCTTGTCGGCGTACCAGTCGTGCCAGTGCTGGTCGTCGAACACTTCGCCGTCGACTGCGATGACCGGTTTGATCGCGATGCTGTGTTTGCGGGCGAACTCGAAGTCGCGTTCATCATGGGCCGGCACGCCCATCACGGCGCCGTCGCCATAACTCATCAGCACATAGTTGCCGACCCACACCGCGACGGGTTGCTGCGACACCGGGTGGGTGACGAACAGGCCGGTGGGCACGCCCTTCTTTTCCTGCGTCGCGAGTTCCGCTTCCGTGGTGCCGCCCGCCTTGCATTCGGCCAGAAATGCCGCCACGGCGGGTTGACCGGCGGCAGCGTGCAGCGCCAGCGGGTGTTCGGGCGCGACCGCGCAGAACGTCACGCCCATCAGGGTGTCGGCGCGTGTCGTGAACACGTGCAGCCGGCCGGCACCGATCAGCTCGCCGTTCGTGCCGCGAATGTCGTGCGGAAAGGCGAAGCGCACGCCGACGCTGCGGCCGATCCAGTTTTCCTGCATCAGCTTGACGCGCTCGGGCCAGCCCGGCAGGTGGTGCTGAACCTGATCGAGCAGTTCTTCGGCGTACTGCGTGATGTTGAGGTAGTAGCCCGGGATCTCGCGCTTTTCGACCAGCGCGCCCGAGCGCCAACCGCGCCCGTCGATGACCTGTTCGTTTGCGAGCACGGTCTGGTCCACCGGGTCCCAGTTGACCACCTGGGTGCGGCGCTCGGCGATGCCAGCCTCGAGCATCTTCAGGAACAGCCACTGGTTCCACTTGTAGTAGCTGGGGTGGCAGGTCGCGACCTCGCGGCTCCAGTCGATCGCCAGGCCCATCGCCTGCATCTGGCGCTTCATCGTGGCGATGTTGTCGTAGGTCCAGCGCGCCGGCGGCACCTTGTTCTTGATCGCCGCATTTTCGGCCGGCAGGCCGAACGCGTCCCAGCCCATGGGCATCAGCACATTCATGCCGCGCATGCGCAACTGGCGCGCGAGCATGTCGTTGATGGTGTAGTTGCGCACATGGCCCATGTGCAGCTTGCCGCTCGGGTAGGGCAGCATGGAGCAGGCGTAAAACTTGGGCCGACGTGGGTCTTCGGTGACACGATAGACGTCGGCGGCGGACCAGGCGGCCTGGGCCGAGCGCTCAATTTCGGCAGGGTTGAATTCTGGGGTCATGGGGCGCTGTGCATGGTACGAACAATTATAGGAAGCGGCTCTCGCGTGGGCCTGGAGGTGGACGGGGCGACACCAGACGCTAGTGTTCAGCCGTGCACCGCAGCCGACCGACAGTCGCCCCGCGAAAGCCGCGCAGCTGCAGCGGGCTGTCGACCAGCGCGTCAGCGTGGAGGTGCTGCCGAACCGGTGGGGTCGGCAATGAAGCCGATGCGGCTCAAGCCGGCTTTCTGGATGATGCCGATCAGCTCGGCGACCCTGCCGTAGGGCACGCTCTTGTCGGCGCGCAACTGCACTTCGAGTTGCGGGTTGCGGCGCGCTGCGTCGGTGACGCGCGCGGTGAAGGCGGGCGACTCGAGCAGTTCGTCGCCGAAATAGAGCCGCCCCTGCGGGTCGAGCGCGACCGCGATGAACTGCGGGCTGTCGCTGGGCTGGGCCGCGTCGGACTTGGGCAGGTCGAGCTTGAGGCTGCTGCTCATCAGCGGCGCGGTGATCATGAAGATCACCAGCAACACGAGCATCACGTCGATCAGCGGCGTCATGTTGATCTCGCTCATCGGCTGCGGGCCGATGTTTCGCTCGAGGCGTCCGAAGGCCATGACGTTCAGCCCTGAGCGGGTGGCGTGAGCGAGGTGTCGGCCGTGCTGTCGATCAGCATTTCACGCAGATCGTGAGCAAACCCTTCGAGTTCAGCCTCGCAGGCCGCGACCCGCTTGCCGAAGATGTTGTAGGCCAGCACGCCGGGAATGGCCACGGCCAGGCCCGCGGCGGTCATCACCAGGGCTTCACCGACCGGGCCCGACACGCGCTCGATCGTGATGCTGCCGGCCGCCGAAATGCTGAGCAGTGCGTGGTAGATGCCCCAGACCGTGCCGAACAGGCCGATGAACGGCGCGGTGCTGCCGATCGATGCCAGCAGCACCTGACCGAATTGCAGTTGTGCGAGCACGGCATGCAGGGCGTCGCGCAGGCGGCGCGTGAGTTGCGAATCCACATGCCCCTTGCTCTCCAGGGTGCCGCTCGGGGCATGGGCCAGCGCGGCGTCCAGCAGCGGGCTGACGACCGCTTCACGGTCGAAGTTGAGCAGCCGTTGCCGACCTTCGGCCAGCGTTGGAGCGGCCCAGAATGCCGCCACGGCGCGCGCCAGGTCGTGGCTCACACGGCGCAACAACCAGCCCTTCCAGAAGATCACGACCCAGGCGCTGACCGACATCAGCAACAACAGCACCGCGACACCACGCGTGATGAAGTCTCCTTGCGCCCAGAAATGATCGAAACCGCTCATGCTGAATCCTTGCGTCCAACCCCTGAGTTTCTGTCAGTCGAATCCGAGCACGTCGCCCATGCCGAACAGGCCGCGGGGCCGGCTGGCGAGGAAGCGCGCCGCGCGCAGGCTGCCCTGGGCATAACCGGCGCGGCTGCTGGCCTTGTGCGTGATCTCGATGCGCTCGCCAGTGCCGGCGAACAGCACGGTGTGGTCACCGACGATGTCACCGCCGCGGATGCTCGAAAAGCCGATCGTCGACGCGGCGCGCTCGCCGGTCACGCCCTCACGCGCGAAGACGCCGCATTCATGCAGGTCGCGGCCGAGCGCGCGCGCGACTGTTTCGCCCATCTGCAGTGCCGTGCCACTTGGCGCATCGACCTTGTGGCGGTGGTGTGCCTCGATCACTTCGATGTCGTAGCCTGTACTCAAGGCGCGCGCAGCAGTGTCAAGCAGGCGCAGCACCACGTTGACGCCCACGCTCATGTTGGGAGCCATCACGATCGCAATGTGGTTCGCGTATTCGGCAATGTGCGCCTTCTGCGCGGGCGAAAACCCGGTCGTGCCAACGACCGCCCTGGTGCCGGATTCGCGGCAGGCCGCCAAGTTCGCCAAAGTGCCATCGGGCCGCGTGAAGTCGATCAGCACCTGGGCGTTGCGCAGCGCGTCGCGGGGTTCGGCGCTCACCGGCACGCCGCTGGTGCGGCCCAGGAAAGCCAGGCAATCCTGGCCCAGCCCGTCGGCGCCCGGAATGTCCAGCGCCCCGGCCAGAGCGAGGTCATCCGCGGCGGCCACCGCTTCGAGCAGCATGCGCCCCATGCGCCCGGACGCACCCGCAACGGCAATGCGCAGGCGCGGCGTCATCGCACCGGCTCGAGCGGCGGATAGGCGCGCGTCGGGCCGCCGGGTTCGGCCCGCGCCGCGGGCGGCCTGGCAGCGGGCACGGGCAGGGCCTTGAGCTCATCTGCGGTCAATGACAGTGCCTTTGCGTCGCGCGAGGTCTTGAAGGTATCGATCGCGGCGACGAACTCGCGCTCGCTTGGCAATTCACCTTCGGTGTCCAGGCGCTCGAGCTTGTCGCCGGCAAAGATCGCAACCACTTTGCGCAGCTGCGCAGCAGTGCCCTGGCGATTGATCGTGAACACATAGTCCCAACGATTCGCATGAAAAAGGTCGGTCAGCAATGGCGTGCCGAGCAGGTCACGCACCTGGGCCTGATTCATGCCAGGCTTGACCTGGGCGGCCTGTTCCTTCGTGATGACGTTGCCCTGCACCACCTCGACGCGGTAGGGCGTGATCACACCGAGAAAGTTGTCGGAGGATTGAAGCGACTCACAGCCGCCAAGCAGCAGCGTGGCGGCCAACGCGCTGAACAGCAACCCGCAACGGCGAGGGATCAAGATGAAGTCCATGGAGTGGTATGCGCGGTTCCGGCAAAACATCCGGCGCGCCGATATGATCGGTTCATTCTAGCGGCCGGGCGTGGCCGCGTTCACTCATCCGCCGCGAACACCAGCCGATCATGACGCGTGCCGAAGAACTCAAGAACAGCGGCTTGAAAGCGACCTTGCCGCGCATCAAGGTGCTGGAAGTTTTCCAGAAGACTGCGCAGCGTCACATGAGCGCCGAAGATGTCTACAAAGTGCTGCTCGCCGACGGCAGTGACGTGGGCCTGGCCACGGTGTATCGGGTGCTGATGCAGTTCGAGCAGGCGGGCATTCTTTCGCGCACCCATTTCGAAACCGGCAAGGCCGTGTTCGAGCTCAACGAGGGCAAACACCACGACCACCTGGTGTGCCTTGACTGCGGCCGGGTCGAAGAGTTCTTTGACGCCGAGATCGAAACGCGCCAGCACGCGGTGGCCAGCGCGCGCGGGTTCGAATTGCAGGACCACGCCTTGGCGCTGTACGCGGCGTGCACGAAGAAGGACTGCGAGTACAGGGCCAAAGTTGGCGCTGCGGCGAGAGACTGAAAGGGTCCGCCCGGTGGCGGCAAAGTCGCGGCTCGGCCGTGACCCTCAGGCCAGCTTGGTCATGGCCAATTGCTGGCGCTCGATGAAGTCTTTGTAGGTGTCGATGCCTCGCAACTGCAGAATCGTGGCGCGCACCGCAGCTTCGACCAGCACCGCCAGGTTGCGCCCTGCGTCCACCGCGATCACCGCCTTGCGCACCGGCACGTCGAGGATGTCTTCGTACAGCGGCTCGTACGGAAGCCGTTCGAAGTCGCGCTCCATCGTGTCCTTGCGCACCAGGTGCACGATCAGTTTGAGGCGCATCTTGCGCCGCACCGCGGTCTCGCCGAAGATCGCCTTGATGTCCAGCAGCCCGATGCCGCGCACCTCGAGCAGGTTCATCAGCAGTTCCGGGCAGCGACCCTCGAGCGCCGTCTGCGACACGCGAAACAGGTCCACCGCATCGTCGGCCACCAGGCCGTGGCCGCGCGAGATCAATTCCAGCCCGAGTTCGCTCTTGCCCAGTCCCGATTCGCCGGTCAGCAACACACCCATGCCGAGAATATCCATGAAGACGCCATGGCGGGTGGTGCGCTCGGCGAAATGGTTGCTGAGGTAGCCACGCACCACATCGATGACATGGCCGGCCGGCTCGGCGGTGACGAACAACGGAATGTCGGCTCGATCACACATCGCCACCAGATTGTCGGGGGCCGCCTGGGCGTCGGCGACGATCAGTGCGGGCGGCTCCAACGTGACGATGCGGGCGATGCGGCGCAGCGCCACTTCCGCAGTGCATTCGGTCAGGTAGGCCACCTCTCGCATGCCCACGATCTGAACACGATACGGATGGATGTAGTTCAGATAGCCTACCAAGTCGGCGGATGACTGCGCGTTGCGCACCGCCGCCTCGTTGATTCGCCGTTCCGGGTGCGCATGGCCAGCGACCCACTCCCAGCGCAGTGCGTTGCGGTGCTCTTCGAACAGCGCTTCGGCGCTGATGACGCTGGGCTTCACGCAGCGCTCGCGGCGGGGGCCATCAGGCCGCCGATTTCAGCGGAACCCAGTTCGCGATGAGTTCGTGCACCTTGGCTGCTTCGCCCTCGGTCTTCAGGCGTTCACGCAGTTCGCGATCGGACAGCATCTCAGCGATTTCGGACAAGATTTCCAGGTGCCGCTGCGTCGCCGCTTCGGGAACCAGCAGAAAGATCAACAGACCCACCGATTCGTCGTCCGGCGCGTCGAACGGAATCGGCTGGCGCACCCGAAGCACCGCCGCGAGCGGATTCTTCAGGCCCTTGATCCGCCCGTGAGGAATCGCCACGCCGTGTCCCAGACCGGTCGAGCCCAGGCGCTCGCGCGCAAACAGGTTGTCGGTGACGATGGCTCGTGCGATCGAATGCTGGTTTTCAAACAGCAGGCCGGCAAATTCGAAAGCTCGCTTCTTGCTGGTGGCGTCCACGTCCACTGCAACGTTGCTGGGCGACAAGATGGCGGCGAGACGGTTCATTGGCGGTTCAATTCGACAGGCCGGGAAGGGTCAGATTCGATTCTTCACGACAGTGACATATCGCACGATTATGAATTGGCTGACCATGGGCGGTTGAGGATGGGGCCAGGCGGACTCTGATTTCGCAGAATCTGCTGCGCCGCAACAACAAACCCCGTTTCGGTGTCATGCCACCATTTCGACCATTGAAAAAGCGGCCGAAGGGCCGCTTTGGTTGACGAGTTCACAAAATTCAGCTGGGCAGTGCATTCAGGCGCTTTGCCGACGCGTGGTGATGGTCCTGAACCTTGTCTTTGTGGCGGCACACCTGGCGATCCAGCTTGTCCATCAACTGGTCGATCGCGGCGTACAGATCTTCATGGGCTGTTTCCACAAAAATGTCCTTCCCCTTCACCCGCAGGGTCACCTCGGCCTTCTGGCGACGTTCCTTCTCTTTCAACTTCTCAACCGTCAACAAGACATTGATATCGACGACCTGATCAAAATGGCGCGTGACGCGATCCAACTTAGTAAGCACATACTCGCGCAATGCTGGCGTAACTTCGAGGTGATGACCGCTGATCGTCAAGTTCATGAAAGCTCCTTTTCGGACGGGTGGGAGAGGCTTCAGATCGACTGCTTGCGAACCCAGTGTGCACGTGTTCGGCGCGCGTGACAAGGCCGGGCGGATCGACGAACGCGCAGGGGTTTGCCGTCCGGTCGGTGCCGCGCGGCCGTCCCTGAGGTTCCGCCCGGCAATCCGATGCCTGAGCGCGGCGCTGGGCGGCGTCAACATGCGCTGCGCGAAGGCGGCACGCCTGCGGGAACACCGTGGTGCGATGCGATAATTTGCGCTATATCGCGTTGCGATTGCGGTGGCCGCCTCGCTCTTGAGTGGTCCAGGGGGACGCCGGAAGTGGCCACTCGGGCGCACCGGCCTTTCCTGGGGCGGGGAACCAACGCCGGCGCGGCGCTTCGCTGGAACTGCTGAATTTGCCGCCCCCGCTGTGGGTTCCTGGTGCTGCATCATCCGGGCCAGTCCGGTGCTGCGCTGCATCGTTTGTCATGACCACGCCATAAGTGGTACCGGCGCCGCACTCGAGCCACCATGCTGAACGTCTTTACGCTGGTCAACGGCCGGCTGTTTCAGGAAGAGATCGAAAGCCTGGCGGGTTTGGCCAATGTGCGGCCGGTCTGGGTGGACCTGGACGCGCCGACCGCGCTGGAAAAGGGCTGGATCGCGCAACACTTCGGTGTCACGATTCCGCAGGACGCGGTCGACGACGACCTTGAAGAGTCGGCGCGCTTTTACGAGGAAGACAGCGGCGAGTTGCACATCCGCTCCGACTTCCTGATCGACGACGACCGCACGCCGCGCAACGTTCGGGTCGCGTTCATCCTGTTCAAGAACGTCCTTTTTTCGGTGCACGGCGAGGACTTGCCTGTTTTCAGGCTGCTGCGCCTGCGTGCCCGGCGCACCCCTGCGCTGATCGAGGATGCCAAGGATGTGCTGCTCAAGCTCTACGACGCCGACGCCGAGTACAGCGCCGACGCGCTGGAGGGTATCTATGACAGCCTGGAAGCGGTCAGCGCGAGCGTGTTGCGCCAGCAGGTCAACGACCAGGCCGCCGGTGAGGCGCTGTCGGCGATTGCGCGCGAGGAAGACCTGAACGGGCGCATCCGCCGCAATGTGATGGACACCCGGCGCGCCGTGAGCTTCATGATGCGCAGCCGCCTGTTGAGCGCAGAGCAGTTCGAGGACGCGCGCCAGATCCTGCGTGACATCGACTCGCTCGACAGCCACAGCACCTTCCTGTTCGACAAGATCAACTTCCTGATGAACGCGACGGTGGGCTTCATCAACATCAACCAGAACAAGATCATCAAGATCTTTTCGGTGGCCAGCGTCGCGCTGCTGCCGCCCACGCTCATCGCCAGTATCTACGGCATGAACTTCAGGGCCATGCCCGAACTCGACTGGACGTACGGCTACCCGTTCGCGATTGTGCTGATGGTCGCCTCCGTGACGGCCCCGTTCCTCTACTTTCGCCGCAAGGGCTGGTTGCGATAGGCGCCGCGCCTTGGGGCGAACGGCCCGCGCACCGAACCGCCGTCAAGGACTGTTCACGCGCCGCTTCAGCCAGCGCATCAGCGCGCCGAGGTAGGGCAGTTTTTCGTACAGTTCTTCGGCGGCGTCCCAATAGTCGCGGTGCAGCACGACGCGCCCAGTTGCGTCGAAGACCAGGTGCGAAGCGCCCCGGATGACCTGCGGCTTGCCGTCCAAACGACGCAGCCGAAACAGCATCTCCCAGCTCAGGAAACACTGTTCACCCTCGCTGAGCACGTCGCGCACGACGAATCGAGGTTGCTCCAAGGTCTTGAACATATGGTTGAAGATGCGCTGCACGTCGGCGACGCCGCTCACCTCGTTGAACGGGTCCTTGAACTGCACGTTCGTCGCGTACACCTCGGGCAGGCGGGCCACGTCGGCAAGCGTCAGGTTCTCGAACAATGCGATGAATCGAGCGACCTTCGGGTCAAGGTTCGACCGGCTCACAGCCCCGTCGCTTTCCTGACCGCGGCGAAATAGAGGCGGTCACTCAGCAGGCTCAGGAATTTGAGCCACAGCGTGAAGCGCTTCGGGAAGTGGATCTCGAATCGGCCTTCGCGCCAGCCACTGAGCATGTCCAGGGCGGCCTGCTGCGGCGTGATCAAGGCGGGCATCTTGAACTGATTGTTGGCGGTGAGTGGCGTTTCCACGAACCCCGGATTGACGACAGACACACCGATGCCGCTGGGTTGCAGATCGAGGTAAAGGGTTTGTGCAAGGTTGATGAGCGCAGCCTTGGTCGGTCCGTAGGCCAGCGAATTGGGCAAGCCGCGGTACCCCGCGACGCTGGACACGAGGCTGATGTGGCCAGACCGTTGCGCGAACAGCGTGGGCAGGATTGAATCGAGCATGTGCAGGGCGCCAACGTAGTTCACCTGTTGATGGCGCAGCATCTCGTCCAAGTCGAATTGAACCGCTCGAAGCGGCTTGTAATAGCCGGCGCAATACACGGCCATGTCGATGCGGCCAAAGCGTTGCAGGATCTGCCGCGCAGCGGCGGCCATTGCGGCGCGGTCGGTCACGTCGGCCGCGACCGCCAGCGAACCGCCGTGCGCCTGGGTGAACAGCTCGAGCCCGGCGCTGCTGCGCGCCGTCACGGCGACGCGCGCGCCCCGCGCATGCAGCAGTTCGGCGCAGGCGCGTCCAATGCCGGTCGAGGCGCCGACCAGCCAGACCACCTGCCCGGTCCAGTCGGCAATGGGGGGATTCAAGGGCATCAGGTGCAGATCAGGGTTTGGAAAAGGCGAGTGTCACCTCTCCGAGGCGAATGCCGAATTTGCTCATCACGGCCTTGTTCAACAGCACGCGCTGATCCATCAGGTACATCCAGTCGTCGAACTGCACTTCGTAGACGCTGCCATCGACCGGCAGCCGCAACGTGTAGCTCCAGCGCAGCGCGTTGCCGGCGGCCTCTCCGATCGCAACGCCGACCACGTCGTCCGCAGTCCCGGTGTAGCGCCCGCCCGGCAATTTCTTGAGGGTCCAGACGCGGCGCTCCTTGGTGCCATCGCTGTAGGTGAAGTCTTCGTCCAACACGCCGTCGTCACCGTTCCAGCGGCACTTCATCTTCACCACAAAGCGCCGCACGACTTTTCCGGAGCGGTCGGTAAAGATGCCGTGGGCGGTGATGTCGCCGTCGAAATAGCTGCGCAGGTCCAGCACCGGCGTCTGTGCGGCATAGTCGGTCGGGGTGGGCGCCGAGGCGCAGGCGGTCAGGCCCAGGGCGGCGGCGAGGATGAGGGCGGAACGACGGTTCATGGCGGTGTGGCGTTTGCGGTTGGAGTGGGAGCGGGAGTGGGCGTGGGAGTGAGTCGCAGATGAGTGAACAGCAGCGCCGCCGCAGCGAGCTTGAGCACGCAGGGCAGTGCACAGTAGGCCAGGGTCAGCGCCGCCAGTTCGGCGCTGCCACGCGAACCTGGTGCGTAGCCAAAGGCTTGCAGCAAGGGCAGGGCCAGCCCGGCGGCCAGCGCCAGGTTGAGCTTGGTCGCGAAATTCCACCAGCCGAAGTAAGCGCCTTCGGCCAGGCCGTTGTGGCCAGCGCGCTGAATCACCCCGGCCAGCAGTGCGCCGGGCATCGTCAGGTCGGCGCCCAGGGCGACGCCACTGAGCGCGCACACCACGCCGAAGGCCAGCACGTCACCCGCGCCCAGCCATGCGGCGCCGACGAAAACGGCGATCGCCAGCGCCATGCCCACCAGCCAGGTCGGTGCCAGGCCAATGCGGTTGACCAGACCCACCCACAGCGGGATCGACAGGCCGCCCGCAGCGAAATAGAGCACCAGGAAAAGCGGCTCGAATTCGGGCGCCTGCAAGACGTCGCGAATGAAGAACAGCACCAGCGTGGCGGGCACGGCACTGGCGATGCCGTTGAGCAGGTAAATGGCCAGCAGCCAGACGAAGGCGGAGTTGAACCACGGCAGCGTCAGGGGCTGCGAAGCCGGCGTGTGCAACTGCGCGGTTGGCCGGGGTGCGCGGCGCAGCATCAGCAGGGCGGCGCTCAGCAAGACGGCAAACGCCATTGTCATTGCCGGGTACCCGGCGAGCGACGGCAACACGCTGGCGAGCAGCACGCCGGCCAGCGCCAGCCCTTCGCGCCAGGCCACCACGCGGGCGCGCTGTGGTTCGTCGCCGCCCAGACGCGCACCCCAGGCTTGGTGCACGACGGTGACGACACTGTAGGCAAGGTAGGTCGCGATCAGCATCGCGCCACACCACCAGAGCAAGGCGGCGCCCAACTTGAACGGTGGCAGGAACAGGCCGGCAAATCCTGCCGCGAGCACGATGGCCGCCAGCGCGGCGACGCGCCAGGCGCGTACTGCAGATACGCCGAACAGGGCATCGACCCATCGACCGATGAAGGGGTCGACAACGGCGTCGAGAAGGCGTGCTCCGAGCAGCAGGGCGCCGAGCAGCGCGAGCGGCACGCCGTATTCAGTCGCATAGTGGTTTGGCAGCGACACATACAAGGGCAACGCGACGAATGCCAGCGGCAGGCCCAGCCCACCGTAGTTCAAGCCCTGGCGCCAACCGCCGCGCCACGGTTGCGCCTGGTTCACGATTGGAGCCTGGTTTGAGGAGGGGGCGGGCGTGTCACTCACGGCGACGACCCGCGTTCTCCGAGCAAGGCCAGCCGCAACCTGGGCTCGGAGGTTTGGGGCGCCAGCCAGATGGCGAGGAAGCGCTGCGCAAATTCTGCATCGTCGACAAGGCCCTGCAGTTTGCCGTTGAAGAAGAAGCGCAGCGCCTGTCCAGGCTGGTGCACGGCGGTGAGCCGGTCGCCCTTGGCGACGTCGGGGAACAGGCGCGTCATCGCCGCCAGCCAGGCGTCGGCCTTGGGCGTGCCGATATCGCCGGTGCGCCGCATCTCCGTCAGGCTGCGCTGTGCGATCAGCTCGCCTTGCAGGCTGCGCGCGTATTCCAGCTCCAACGCGAGCGGTGCATCGGCGAAACGCGGCGCGTGGAATGCGGCGTCGACCCACAGGCGTGCGTCGTAGATGTGCAGCGCGAAGAACGTCAACCTGCCGCCGCCCAGCAGGCGCAGGCCGGGCAGCGTGCTGCTGACTTCAGCAGGCGCCGGGGTCTGCGAGTGCACTGCCCAAGGCGCGGTCATCAGCGCGCTGAGCCAGGCGCGACGCGACCAGTGGGCGCCGTCCGCAGCGGTGTGCCTTCGTTCACGCATGACGCAAGGTGAACTGCTGCACGCTGGTGTTGCCGGCGCTGAAGGCGGCTTCGCAGTAGGCCAGGTAGAACTCCCAGATCCGCATGAAACGGGTGTCGAAGCCGAGTCGCCGCACTGTGCTGTCGGCGGCGAGAAAGCTTTCGCGCCAGCGGCGCAGAGTCTCGGCGTAGTCGGCGCCGAAGTCGAGTTGGTTTACCACCACCAGGCCGGCCTGCGCGGCTGCTGCATGGAAGCGCTGCACGCTGGGCAGCAGGCCACCCGGAAAGATGTAGCGCTGGATGAAGTCGGTCGAATTCACATAGCGGTCGAACAAGTCGTCGCGAATCGTGATCGACTGGATGCACGCCGTGCCGCCGGGCTTGAGCAGGCGCCGCACGGTGGCGAAGTACTGTGGCCAGTACTCACGACCGACGGCCTCGAACATCTCGATCGACACGATGGCGTCGAACGGTTCCTCCTGGATGTCGCGATAGTCCTGGTAGCGCAAGTCGCCCCCCAACGCGGCGTTGGCCAGACGTTCGCGGCCCCAGGCGAGTTGCTCTTTGGACAGCGTCACGCCGGTAACCTGCGCGCTGAAGTCGCGCGCGGCACACTCGGCCAACGCGCCCCAGCCGCAGCCGATTTCAAGCACCCGGTGCCCAGGCTGCACACCGCATTCCTGGAGTGCGCGCCGCACCTTTGCGGTTTGCGCCGTGATCATGTCGCCCGAACGGTCGCCTTCGAACCAGGCGCTGCTGTAGTTCATCGTCGGGTCGAGCCAGAGGCGATAGAACTCATTGCCCAGGTCATAGTGGGCGTGCACGTTGTTGCGGCTGCCGCTGCGCGAGTTGTGCCGCAGCAGGTGGCGCAGCCGATGCCACAGTGAACCCCACCAGCGGCCATAGACCAGGCTGTCCACCGCCTCCCGGTTGCGGACGAACAGCTCGATCAATGCGGCCAGGTCCGGCGTGCTCCAGTCGCCCGCGATGAACGACTCGGCAAAGCCGATGTCACCGCTGCGCAAGGTGGCGCCACAGACGTTCCAGTTGTGCAGAAGGAGTTGGGCGCGCGGCGTGTGGTCGGCGTCGGCGCCGAAGCGCGTCACGGTGCCGTCGGGCATCTGCACGAGCAGGCTGCCGTGGCGAAGCCCGCGCAACAACCGAAGCACGGCTCGCGCGGCCGCAGGTGCGGAAGGGGGCAAGGACAAGCCGGTGTGCACGGCGCTGGAGCTGGACATCTTCATGATCGTGTGGCGGTTTGAGGTTTATCGACTGACGAATTGCGCAGGCGCTGCAGGTTTTCGAAACCACGGCACGCGTTTGGCGAACAGCTTCAGGGCTTGCCAATGGATGCGCGCGATCACGCCCAGCGTCATCAACGGCATGCCGAAGAAGGCGGCGCGGGCGCGTTGGGGTGTCAGGCGCTGCAACACGCCGCTGACGCTGGTTTGCAGCAAGGCCCCGTCCGCGTCGTGGTGGTCGATTCGCGCGACCGTTCGTGCGGGTGCCGCGGCCCCATCCTCCAGGCCAATGCAGATGAAGCGAAAGCGGTAGCTGCCCGAGACGCTGCAAAACGGCGACACGTGGAACGCTTTGAGCGCCGTCACGGCCCGGCCCCAGGCCAGTTGCGGGCCGCTGAGCAGGTAGCAGTGGCGCTCGCCGAAGGTGTTGTTCACCTCGACCAGCACGGCCGCCAGGCTGCCGTCGACCCGGTGGCAATACCAGAAGCTGACCGGCTTGAACGCGAAACCGAGCACCCGTGGGTAACAGTGCAACCAGACCTCGCCGTTCGCATCAGTCACCCCCTCGCGCTCCAGCAACTGTTCAACCCAGGCCAGGCTGTCGCTGCGCGCGTCGCCGTGGTCGGCGTCGAAGAAGCTGATCAACCCGAATCGGTTGCGCGCCAGCGCAGGGCTCGCAGCGGCACGCATCGAACGCATCGGCAGCATCAGGAAATAGGTCGGGTAGGTGAAGCAGTTCAGGCGCGGGCGCAGGCGGGCGTGGCGCACCTGGCCGATGCCGAGCATGGGATGGTGCAGTGCCGCGCTCGGCAGGCCGTCCAGGCGTTGCATGCTGCCGGGCGCTGTCATGCCGCCTCCTGCGTCGCGAAGG
>JANNKS010000320.1:0-2633 GCA_031396425.1 Rhizobacter sp.
CGACGACGGCCTTGATGTCGGCGTCGCTGGCCGCGACCTTCTTGTGGTCTTCCTCGTCACCGACCTTGCCGCCATTCTTGAGCTGGGCGAAGATCTTGGCCGGCGCGTCGGCGTTGCCCTGGTACTTCTTTGCGACCGACGCAAACGACGGGCCCTTCTTGGTCGTCGTGGCGGTGTGGCACTTGTTGCACTTCTCCGCCGCGACGACGTCTTCGGCCGATGCGGCGAAGGCGGTGCCGCTGATGGTGACGGTAGCGATGGCGGCGGCAAGGGTGAACAGCGTCTTCATTGGGGGGTTCTCCGAAAGAACAGGGGGGCAGGCCTGACAAGAACTGATTCGAGGCCTGTCAGGTTGACAGCCAGACGACGATGGCGGGCCATCACGCATGTGAAGCCGATTGTCACGGGCCTCGGCTGCGCTGGTTTGATCCAGATCAGTTGCTGAGCCGCATAACATCTGCGCGATGCGTCACTCGCACACCAGCGGTGTGTAAAGCGTGATGTCGGCCTGAATGCGTTCGCGCAGGGCCTGCGGCGTCGACGGTGTGATCTCGAAACCCGCCTGCTCGGCACGGCCGCGCACCTCGGGCGTGACGAGAGCGGCGGCGATGTCGTGCTGCAACTGCTCCAGCACCGCAGCGGGCGTTCCGGCCACCGCCACCAAGGCCGCCCACGGGTGCATCTCGACCGGCGGGCCGCCGGCCCGCACCAGCGTCGGGATCTGCGGGTGGCTTGCCAGCGGCTTCGTTGCCGCCACGGCCAGCGGCCGCAGTCGCCCGCTGACCATCAGTCCGGCCGCGGTGTTCATGCCGATCGCCGTGAGGTCGACCTCGCCGGACGCCACGGCGGCGAGCATCGTGCCGGCGTCCTTGAACGGCACGTGCAGCATCTGCACCCCGGCAGCGCGGGCCAGGGTCTCGATCGCGACATGGCTCGCATGGCCGTTGCCGAGCGTCGCGTAGCTGACCCTGCCGGGCGCGCGGCGCGCGGCGTCCAGCAATTCGGCGATACCGCGAAAGCGGTTCGCGCCGCCGACCCAGAGCAGGAACGTGGCGCGGAACAACAGCGTCAACGGCACCAGGTCGCGCACCGGGTCGTACGGCAGTGTGGCATGCAGCAGCGGGTTCACCGCGAGCGTTGCCGTGTCGGCAAGGAACAGCGTGTGGCCGTCAGCAGCGGTGCGCCGCACTTCGCCGAACGCGACGATGCCGGACGCGCCGGGCTTGTTGTCCACAATAACCGGCTGGCCCCATGACACTGCGAGGCGCTCGGCAACGCTGCGGGCCACCACGTCGGGGCCGATGCCGACCGAGTAGGGCACCACCAGACGCACCGCGCGCGACGGAAAGCCGGTCCCCTGGGTGGCCCATCCCGGGCCGACCGGCAACGTTCCGGCGCAGCTTGCGAGAGTGGCCAGCACCGTGCGACGCCGGATCGGTTGTGTGCTCATCGTCGTTGATGATAGGTTGGAAGCGTGCCGGTGGTCGGGGCGCCGATCTCGGCGCGGGAGTTGCGCAAGAGCAATGCGGCAGGCCGTGCCGGGGCCGACCATTCATGGATCGGTCACCCCTTGGAAAGGATTCCGGCCATGTCACTGCGCCGCGGCATCTACATCGTTCCCACCCAGCGGTGGTATGTCGAGCGCACGGTCTGGCTCATCGCCGGCTGCGTACTGCTCGGCGCCACCGCCTTGGCCGCACTCGTCCACCCGCTCTGGGTGCTCGCCGTCACGGCCACCGCCCTGTCGTCGATCGTCGTTGCGCTGACGGGGTTCTGCGTGGTCGGCAACCTGCTGGTGCGGCTGCACTTCATGCCGATGCTCGCGCGCCCCGGGTGGGCGGCGGGCGACGTGTATCTGATGCAGACCGACCGGTGGTATCTCGAGCGGCGCATCTACCTGGCCGTGGGCATCAACCTGGTCATCGCCTCCAGCCTGTCGCTGCTGCACAGCCCGTGGTGGCTGGCGTTCACCGGGTTCGTCGGCGGCGCGATGGTCTGGTTCGCGGCCACGGGCTTCTGCATCATGGCCAATGGCCTCTATTGGCTCGGCGCGGAGCCGCGGCTGGCCCCTGCTGGGAGCGAGACCCAACTGGCGGTCGACGCAACGGGCAGGCGCCACGCACCGGTCTGATCACCCCCCTTCGTTCAGGTCGATTCGTCGACCTGTCAGCCGCCGCCGCGGTGAATCTCCATTGCGTTGAGGTGGGCGTGTGATCCGCCGCCGCGATGAATCGCCAGATGGCGCGGCGTCCACGATGGCGCGACGCGGTGCACGAAGTTCGAGCGGGCGATGTGGTAACTCGGGTCGAAGCCGTAGAAGTTGCGCCGCATGCGGGCCAGTTCTTCCTCGCGGTACGCGGCGAGCGGCTTGAGAGTCTCGTGGCGCTGACGCTGCTGCAGATTGGCGCGCAGCAGCGCCGCCACCTCGGCGCTCGCCGCCAGCGCCGCCGCGCGCGCGCGAACCATCGCGACGAATTCGTCAGGCGTGTCGCCGAAGACAGCGTCGACCAGGCCCATCTGCGCCGCCCGGCTGGCAGACACCGGCAGGCGATGTTTCATCACCTCGTCCGCCGATACCGATTTCAGCCGGCGCGGCAACAGGTAGGTCCAGTACTCCGATCCGTAAAGGTTGC
>JANNKS010000326.1:0-4497 GCA_031396425.1 Rhizobacter sp.
AACTGAGCGAGCCTGCGCGGCTGTAGCATTGCCCCATGACGCACACCCACAGCAGCGATGAAGCCGGGCACGACCACAGCGAACTCGGCGCGATGGAACTGCGCGTGCGTGCGCTCGAAACCGTGCTCTCCCAAAAGGGCTACATCGACCCGGCCGCGCTTGATGTGTTGATCGACACCTACCAGACCCGCATCGGCCCACGCAATGGCGCGCGCGTGGTGGCCAAGGCCTGGTCGGACCCGGCATTCCACGCCTGGCTGATGCGCGACGCGAGTGCCGCAATCGCCTCGCTGGGTTACAGCGGCCGTCAGGGTGAGCACATGATCGCGGTGCAGAACACCCCCGCACAGCACAACATCGTGGTGTGCACGCTGTGCAGTTGCTACCCCTGGCCGGTGCTGGGCCTGCCGCCCACCTGGTACAAGAGCGCACCGTACCGCTCGCGCGCGGTGCGTGAACCACGCGCGGTGCTCGCCGACTTCGGCGTCAGCCTCCCTGAAAGCACGCAGATCCGCGTTTGGGATTCGACCGCCGAAGTGCGCTACCTCGTGATCCCGCAGCGGCCCGCCCACACCGAAGCGCTGAGTGAAGCCCAACTGGCCGAACTCGTGACGCGCGATTCGATGATCGGCACCGGCCTGGTGCGCTCGCCCGCCGCGACTTCCACTGAGCCATGAGCTACACCACGCATGCCGATCTGGGCGGGCAAAACGGGCATGGACGCGTCGTGCCGGAACCCGAGGGCGAGTTGTGGCACGCCGCCTGGGAGCCACGCGCGATGGCGCTCACCCTCGCCTGTGGGGCCACCGGTTCCTGGAACATCGACATGAGCCGCAGTGCGCGCGAGACCTTGCCGGACTACGCTGCACTGAGCTACTACCAGATCTGGACTGCGGCGCTGGAGAAGCTGTTGATCGAACGCCGAATGCTGCGCCGCGCCGAACTGCGAAAGGCCGCCGCGATCGACCCGCCGATTCCGGTGGCGCGCGTGTTGCGCGCGGAAAACGTCGCTGCTGCGCTGGCGCGCGGTTCGCCGACCGAACGCCCGAGCGTCGAGGCGGCGCGCTTCGCGGTCGGCGACCGGGTGCGCACCCGCAAGCTCAAGGTGTCGCACCACACCCGCATGCCGGACTATGTGCAGGGCCAGGTCGGCAGCATCGAGCGCGTGCATGGCATGCATGTGTTCGCCGACCCGCACGCTCACGGGCTGGGCGAACAGCCGCAGTGGCTCTACACGGTGGTGTTCGACGCCGGGCAGCTGTGGCCGGGAAGCGGGCCAGGCTCGCACAGCGTGTCGGTGGATGCCTGGCAGCCCTACCTGGAACCTGCCGGGGCCGACGCATGACGACCGCTCCTGAACTTCTGCCCGGCCAACCGCGCGAAGGCGCTGAACCCGTGTTCGGCGAACCGTGGCAGGCGAAAGGTTTTGCGCTCGTGCTCGCTTTGCATGAACGCGGCCTGTTCACCTGGAATGAATGGGCTGATGCGCTGGCGCGCCAGATCAGCCTCGCGCAGGCCGGCGGTGACGCCGATCTGGGCGACACCTACTACCACCACTGGGTCGCAGCACTCGAGTCCTTGGTGGCCGCGAAAGGTGCGGGCAGCGGGGAGGAGCTGGAGGTCTATCGCCTCGCCTGGGATCACGCTGCCGACCGCACGCCGCACGGAGAGGCGGTGCTGTTGACGCCGCCCGACGTTGAGGCCGCGCAGCGCGCCACGTAACGCAACACGCCCTGCCCGGCCACCACACCGGACGCAAAACTCGCCGTCAGCAGGTAACCGCCGGTGGGCGCTTCCCAATCGAGCATCTCGCCGGCGCAGAACACGCCGGGTGCGTCGCGCATCATCAACGCGTCGTCAAGGCACTCGAAGCGCACGCCGCCCGCGGTACTGATCGCCTCAGTGACCGGCCTGGGTGCCAGCAGCGTCAGCGGCAACGCCTTCAGGGCCGCGGCAAGCGCAGCTGTGTTCCCAAAGACATCGCGCGGCAGCAGTTCGCGCAACAAACCGGCCTTCACGCCATCGATGCGCAAGCGCGACTTCAGATGCGTGCTCAGCGACCTGGACCCGCGCGCCCGCGCCAGCTCGGCATGAACGTCGGCCAGGCTTCGATCGGGCAGCAGGTCGAGGCACAGCACCGCTCGCCCCAACGACGCGATGACGCGGCGAATCGGTGCTGACGCAGCGTAGATCAAACTGCCCTCAACGCCACCTTCGGTGATCACGAACTCGCCGCGTTGTTCGAATCGCGCACCGTCCGACCCCTCGAAGCGAAGCGCCACCGTCTTGAGCGGCTGACCAGCAAAGCGGCCACGGAAGTGTTCGCTCCAGCCTGCTGCCAGGACACCATCCGCGCCAGGATGCGCCGCGTCAAACCCACAATTCGAAGGCTGCATGGGTTCAATCTGCGCGCCCAGCCGCGTCAGCCACGAAAACCAGGCGCCGTCGGAGCCCAATTTCGGCCAGCTCGCGCCGCCCAGCGCCAGCAACACGGCGGCAAACCCCTGCCTGCTGTCGGTCGGCGCAGCAACGCTCACCTGCCAAAGACCGTCGATGCCGCGGTCGAGCCCGTCGCACCGATTGCGCATGTGAAACCGCACACCCAAGGCGCGCAGGCGCTGCATCCAGGCGCGCAGCAGCGGCGCGGCCTTCAGATCGTCTGGGAACACCCGCCCCGAACTGCCCACGAAGGTGGCCACGCCGAGGCCATTCGCCCACTCGCGAAGCTGCTCGGCACCGAAACGCTCCAGCAAGGGCCCGATGCGGTCGCTTCGTTCAGCGTATCGCTGCACAAATGCGGCCATGGGCTCGCTGTGCGTCAGGTTCAAGCCGCCTTTGCCGGCCAGCAGGAACTTGCGCCCAACGCTGGGCATCGCGTCGAACAGATCCACCGACGCGCCGCCCTGCGCGATCTGCTCGGCGGCCATCAGGCCGGCCGGGCCGCCGCCGATGATGGCGACTCTCGAGGGGGGCGGGTCGTCAAGTGGCATGGGAGCGAGCACGCGGTGCAGCCGAAGGCGCGCAGTGTGACACGCCCTCGTGTAAGGTCGACTGCGGCGCAACGACCCACCCGAAGCCTGCAACCACCGGAGTCGCACATGTCCCCCATCTCACGGCTGTCCGCGCGGACCGCGGCGTTGGCCTGCGCCGCGGCGGTGATCGGCACCGTTCAAGCCACGGCCTGGGCCGCACCGAATTGCAGGGCGCAAAGTGCAGCGGCGATCACCCCCGTGGTCGAGCTGTACACGTCTGAAGGCTGCAATTCCTGCCCGCCTGCCGACCGCTGGATCTCGAGCCTGAAGGCCGAGCCCGGCGTGGTGGCGCTCGCGTTTCACGTTGACTACTGGGACCGGTTGGGCTGGAAGGACCGTTTCGCCAGCCCCGCCTACACCCAGCGCCAGGCGCAACAACAGCAGAGCAACGGCGCACGTTTCAGCTACACGCCACAGGTGGTGCTCAATGGCATTGACCGCCCGCAGTGGCATTCGCAACCTGCAACGAATGCGGTGCGCGAACGCGCGCCGGCGAAGGTCGAAGTTGTGCTGACGCGCAACGGCCGTGAACTGCAGGCCCATGTGCGCGCGCTGCCCGGTGCGCCCGCGCGGCTCGCGGCATACTGGGCGGTGAGCGAAAACGGCCACAGCACGGCGGTCAAGGCAGGCGAAAACCAGGGCGAGACCTTGAAGCACGACTTCGTGGTGCGCCAATACGCGCCAGTTGCCGCATGGAATGCTGTGGCGGGCGAAGCCATGGCGATCCGGTTCGATGCCGATCTGAGCAACGCGGCCGGAACCCCAACCGAGGTCAATCTGGTGGTGATCGACGCGGCGACGCGTCGGCCGGTGCAGGCTGTGAAGCTGGGATGCTGACCGGCGGCCAAACCACTTCGAACCACTCGAGCACAAGTTCAAGCCGCTCGTCGGCCTCGAAGCCCTCCTGTTCGGCGCGCGCGGCGAAGTCTTGCCGGTGCGCGGTGAGCCACCAGCGCAGCGTCAGGTCGCCCTCACCTGCGTCGAAAGCAAACTGATCGTCGATCTGGTTGAAGTGGCGCAGCTCGACATGGGTGGTGCGCACGATCACGCGCGGCTGGCCCGCGCCGTCGAGCACCACCAGGTGGTCGCCGATCTGCGGTAGCGCCTCCAGGTCTTTCTGAAAATCCCGGTGCAGCGTGGCGTGGGCACGCTTGACGCCCGTCGCGACCAGTTCAGCCAATTCGTCGGCGAGGCTGCTCGTCAAGGCCAGCGCTGCGGCGGAAAATCCGGGCACCTTGACCTGACAGGCGCGCTGGTAGTCGAGCCAGAACGGTTCGATGTCGGCGGCTCGGCCGGCGATCACAGGTGAACTCACGCGACGTTCACCCCATCGCTCGCAACGCCGCGCGAAGCTCAGTGCCGATTTCGGGTCTGCCGGCGAAAGGATCGCTCGGGTTGCGAATCTGCACGATGTCTTCCAGGCGCGTCTGCACGCTGGCCAGCGCCTTGGGGTGGCTGTAGATGT
>JANNKS010000330.1:0-4427 GCA_031396425.1 Rhizobacter sp.
GGATGGCGGTGCTGGCCCAGTTGCCGGCTGACGCCGGGCCGCAGGGCGGCTTCATCCTGCGCACCAATGCCGAAGAGGCGAGTGATGCAGAACTCGGCGACGACATCGCCTACCTGCGCAAGACCTGGCGCGCGGTGCGCGAGCGCGGCTTCAAGTCGGCGCCCGGCACGCTGGTGCACCAGGACCTGAGCCTGGTCGAACGGGTGCTGCGCGATCTGGCGCACGACGGCACCCAGGCCATCCGCATCGATTCGCGCATGCAATATGACCAGCTCAAGGCCTTCGGCAACGACTTCACGCCGACCTCGGTGCAAAAACTCGAGCACTACAAGGGCGAGCGGCCGATCTTCGACCTGTTCAACATCGACGACGAAATCGAACGCGCGCTGGCGCGAAGGGTCGATCTCAAGTCGGGCGGCTACCTGATCATCGACCAGACCGAAGCGCTCACGACGGTGGACGTCAACACCGGCGGCTTTGTCGGCGCGCGCAACTTCGACGACACCATCTTCAAGACCAACCTCGAGGCGGCGCAGGCGATCGCGCGCCAACTGCGCCTGCGCAATCTCGGCGGCATCATCATCATCGATTTCATCGACATGTCGCGCGAGGAGCACCAGGCGGCGGTGCTCGCCGAGCTGCGCAAACAACTGAGCCGGGACCGCACCAAGATCACCGTGAGCGGCTTCACCGGCCTGGGGCTGGTGGAGATGACGCGCAAGCGCACCCGCGAGAGCCTGGCGCACATGCTGTGCGAGCCGTGCCCCACCTGCCACGGCAAAGGCCAGGTCAAGACGGCGCGCAGTGTGTGCTACGACATCCTGCGCGAGATCCTGCGCGAGGCGCGCCAGTTCAACCCGAAAGAGTTTCGCGTCATCGCCTCGGCCACGGTGGTGGAAATGCTGCTCGACGAAGAGAGCCAGCACCTCGCGGGGCTGAGTGACTTCATCGGCAAACCGATCTCGCTGCAGGCGGAGGTGTTTGCTTCGCCGGAGCTCTACGACATCGTATTGATGTAGGCTGGCGGCTCGTGTTCTCGATCCTCATTCCAAGCTGGAACAACCTTCCGTACCTGCGCCTGTGCGTCGACAGCATCCGGCGCAACTCGGCGCACGCGCACCAGATCATCGTGCACGTGAACGACGGCTCCGACGGCACGCTCGAATGGGTGCGTGGTGCCGGGCTGGACGCCACCTACTCGGAAACCAACATCGGCATCTGCTATGCGATGAACGAGGCGGCGATGCGGGCGCGCCGCGAACACCTCGTCTACCTGAACGACGACATGTACTGCCTGCCGGGCTGGGACGCAGCGCTGCTGGCGCGAGCGCAGAAGATGCCGAGCGACCTGTACCTGCTGTCGGGCACGATGGTCGAGCCGCGTGACAGCGGCAACCCCTGCGTCGTGGTGGCAGACCATGGCGACACGGTGGCGACGTTTCGCGAAGCCGAGCTGCTGGCGCGGGTCTGGCAGCTGCGACGCGCCGACTGGTGCGGCGCCACCTGGCCGCCCACCCTGGTGCACCGCAAATGGTGGTTCAAGGTCGGCGGTTACAGCACCGAGCTGAGCCCGGGCATGAGCAGCGACAACGACTTCTCGATGAAGCTGTGGCACGCCGGCTGCCGGCACTTCATCGGCGTGGGCGATTCGCTCGTCTATCACTTCCAGTGCAAGTCCACCGACAAGGTCGTGAAGAACGACGGGCGGCGCCAATTCCTGAACAAGTGGGGCATGACGCAGTCGACGTTCGATCGGTTCTATCTGCGGCGCGGGCAGGTGCAACTTGGCGATGCGCCGCTGACGGACCCCAGTGTCGAGCACACGCCGGGCTTGAAGTGGGCGCTGCGCAAGGGCGAATTGCGCCGCCGCTGGGGCTGATTCCACGCCGCGCATTGCGCCCGGTGCGCTTGCCGTTCAGAGCCTGTTTGCCAAGAGCCGCTTGAGGGCAAAGAATGGTGCCGCGATCCATGGGAATGCGGCGTACATCAGCCAGCGCAGGCGCAGTGGCAATGGAATATCGGTTGTTCGCATGGACAGCGCGAGCTTGCCGAGCATTCCGGTGGCGCAAAACAATTGCTGAATGTGGCGTGCCCGTGCCAAGCGCTGGTTGAGTTCGTTGCGCACCGCATCGAGTTGGCCGGCGACCTGTGCGTCAGCAAGCAGCTGCGGCAGTTCGACCAGCGCGTGCCGGTTGTTCTTCAGCAGGCGTTCGACCACCTCGCTCGCGTGCAGAGCGCGTCGGCGGTGCGAGATGCCGCCGCGCCGGTAGCGTACCAGTGGTTCGTCCAGCGTGATCGCGCCCCCGCTGACGATCGCGCGAAACACCATGATCAGGTCTTCGGCGACCACGCCATGCGGCAGGGGCCCGAAACGCTCGAACAACCGGCGCGTCCACGCCTGCGCGGCGCCCACCACATGCGGCGGGCGTGCGAGCCAGTCTGCGGCGTTGCGGTAGCTGCCCAGATCGCTCGGTGTGATGGTTTGATGGACGCGTCCCTGCTCATCCATGTCGACCAGTGGTGAGGCAATCAGATCAAGCCGCTTGTTTGAATCCAGCCAAACATTCACGACGCGCTCGCAGCGCTGTGGCACGGACACGTCATCGCCGGCTGCAATGAACAGAAGTTCGCCGTGCGACAACGCAACAAGTCGGCTGAGGTGAGCGCCGATGCCCAGATTGAACGGGTTTCGGTTGAGCACCACCCGATGCGGCCCGCGGTAGCCGGCCACGGCGCGCTCGATCTCGCCCCAGGTATCGTCACTCGAGGCATCGTCGGAGATCAGAATTTCAATTGGCGCGAGTGTTTGCGCCAGTGCCGCTGCAATCGCCTGGCCGACCGTGCCTTGCTGGTTGTAGGCAATCAATAGGATCGAAGCGACGAAGACCTCACCCTCGGCTTGGGCTGTGGCGCCTTCTTGTCGACCCAGGCCGAGGCCAATATAGTCGCCACTCACCGAGTCTTCCCAGCGCTGTTATGGCCGCGACAACAGGTCGCCAAACAGCTTGGTCTTGAGGCCGCGTCGCATCGCCTTGGCACTGGCGCTCATCGCGTAGCGTGCATCCAGCGCGTCGCGCATGGCTGGGTCCAGGCGGGCCACTGCTTGTGGCGATTCGGCGTGACGCAGGCCCACGAAGTACAGGTCCCGGGTGATGAAATTCACCCAGCTGCCCCAATCCGCCAACCATCCGGACAGATTCAAGGCCCGTTCGATATCGACGGCGGTCAGGTTGCGGTAGTAGTCCCAGTTTTGTGCCGAAGTGAATGGCGAGGCGTCGGGGTTGGTCCGTGTCGTGCCATGTTCCAGCCGCCCGGTCGTTGCGCAGCTGAGCAGCACCAGACCCCCTGCGCGCGTCATGCGCAGCATGTTGGCGATGGTTTCGCGCCAGAACGGGTTGTGCTCCATGCATTCGGCCGAGATCACGGTGTCGAAGTGTCCGGTCGGGAATTCGACCAACTGACCCTGGCATGCGAGGTCGACGCCAGGCCCGAGCTGCAGGTCAACGCCCACATAGCGGCAATTCCTGAACAGGTCGCGAACCGAACCGTTGATGTCGAGCGAGCCCACCTCAAGCACGCTGGCACCGTCGAACGCCGCGGGGTAGCTCGTTCGGACTCGAGAAAAGAACTCAGCTTGTTCGGGGTGGGCCATGGGGGTGGGTTCGCTGACGAAACGGGCGTTGAATGATAGAAGCCCGGCCCTCAGCCGGGGCGCCGCGCCATGAAAGTCACGACGGCTGGATTCACAGGATCGCGCAGCAACTTCACCTCGAAGCCCACAGCCTTGCAACGGTCGACCAGGTCGGCACCGAATTCGTAGAACACCAGGAAGTCGTTCTTTCCTTGGCCGGGCGCTCCGTGGTAACTGGGCGGCAGAAGGTGGGTGAGCGTGCCGGCGACCAACGTTGCGCGAACTCGAGTCGCCCGATCCCACACGACCGGTACCGAAAACACGTGCGAACCGCCAGGCTTCAGCACGCGCAGCGTTTCGCTCAATGCCGCGTCAATGTCGGGGACATGTTCCAGCGTGTCGGAGGTGGTGACCAGATCGAACTGCGCGTTAGCGTACGACAGACTCGCCAGATCCTCTGATGGCACGGCAGCGGAACCGCTACCGAACTCGGAGTAGCGCAAACCCGGGCAGCGGGCAAGGTAACGATGCAGATTGCCGGCGGAGTTGATTTCGGCAATCGTCGAGGCGCGGGCCCTGGGGTCACGAAACAACTCGCTCAGACGTGTCGCCGACGACCCGGCGCGCCCGTTCACGGTGTCGACGATGGCTCTGGCCATTTGCCCGCTGCGAAGACTGGAGCCGCACCAGGCGCAACGGCTGCCTTCGGGCTGGTTCATCCAGCGCCTCCATTCGGGGGTCAGATCCCATTCAACGATCAGCGAGGGCCACAACACATCGCGGTGCAGCGGCCGGC
>JANNKS010000357.1:0-10725 GCA_031396425.1 Rhizobacter sp.
TACCAGGGCGGGCTGCGCGACTACCTGATGCAAACACTCACCGCCGACCCGGTGATTCCGCTTTTTGAAGGCGAACGCTACGCCGACGCGGGCGAAACCGAGAACTTTGCCGAAGGCGAGGGCGCGACCTGGTGCGTGGCATTCACCGAAGATGGCCTGACGGTGCGCGAAAGCTACGTGAACCTGATCCCGACGGTGGCCGGCGGCACCCACGAATCGGGCCTGAAAGACGGCATGTTCGGTGCCATCAAGGGTTTCATCGACATGCACAGCCTGCTGCCCAAGGGCGTCAAGCTGATGCCCGAAGACGTGTTCTCGCGCGCGAGTTTCGTGTTGTCGGCGAAAGTGCTGGACCCGCAGTTCCAGGGCCAGATCAAGGAGCGGCTGAACAGCCGCGACGCGCTTCGCCTGGTGTCCACCAGCGTCAAGCCGCTGCTCGAGTTGTGGCTTAACCAGCATGTGGAGCACGGCCGCAGGCTCGCTGAACTGGTGATTCGCCAGGCGCAGACGCGCCAGCGCGCATCGCAGAAGGTCGAGAAGCGCAAGGGCTCGGGCGTGGCCGTGCTGCCGGGCAAGCTGACCGACTGCGAGAGCCGAGACCTGCTGCACAACGAGATCTTTCTGGTCGAGGGCGACTCGGCCGGCGGCAGCGCGAAGATGGGCCGGGACAAGGAAACCCAGGCCATCCTGCCGCTGCGCGGCAAGGTGCTCAACGCCTGGGAAGTCGAGCGTGACCGCCTGTTCGCGAACAACGAAATTCACGACATCGCGGTGGCGATCGGCATCGACCCGCATGGGGCCGACGACGAGATTGACCTGTCGAGTCTTCGCTACGGCAAAGTCTGCATCCTCAGCGACGCCGACGTCGACGGCTCGCACATCCAGGTGCTGCTGCTCACGCTGTTCTTTCGCCACTTTCCCAAGCTCATCGAGGCCGGCCGCATCTACATTGCCAAACCACCGCTGTTTCGTGTCGATGCGCCGGCGCGGGGCAAGAAACCTGCGGCCAAGATCTATGCGCTGGACGAAGGCGAACTCAGCGCGTCGCTCGACAAACTTCGCAAGGAAGGTGCGCGCGAAGGCTCGTGGAACATCAGCCGCTTCAAGGGCCTGGGCGAAATGAACGCCGAACAACTCTGGGACACCACGCTCAACCCCGAAACGCGCCGGCTGCTGCAGGTGGAGTTCGCGAAGCTCGGCTTTGCCGCCACCGGCGATTCGCTGGGCAAGCTGATGGGCAAGGGCGAGGCGCAGTCGCGCCGCGAGTTGATGGAGCTGCACGGCGACGATGTGGAGGTGGATGTTTGAACACCGAACCGGCCAGTGGCGCGAACGACGCAACGCTTGAAGCGGCGCACACAGCCCACGGGCGCGCGGGCCTCACCGCGGCGCCGCCGACGCGCCTGCGGCCGACCATGTTGTCGGACCTGGAGTTCGTGCTCGGTGTCGAACAAGACCCGCTCAACCTGCCGTACATCACGCCTTGGAATCGCACCCAGCACGAAGGCGCAATCCGCTTTCCCGACTTCCGCCACTTCATTCTCGAAGCGGGCGCCGAGTATTCGGCGGCGGGTTTCATCATCCTGCAGGGCTGCCGCAACCCGCACCATTCGATCGAACTCAAGCGCATGGTGCTGCTGCCGTCGCGCCAGGGCCATGGCGCCGGCCGGGCCTGCCTGCGCCTGCTGGCCAAAATGGCGTTTGGTGACCTCGGCGCACACCGCTTCTGGCTCGATGTGAAGGGGCGCAACGTGCGCGCGCAGGCGCTCTACCGCAGCGAGGGTTTCGTCGAAGAAGGGCGGCTGCGCGAGTCGGTACGCATCGCCGACGGTTACGACGCGCTCGTCGTGATGTCCATGCTCGAGAGCGAGCACGCAGCCATCGTCGGCGGCCGCGCGCCGGCCATGGTGTGAGCAGGCCTGCGCTGGAGTGCGGCTTGGCCATGCACATGGCCGCGGCGGCATTCTTTGCGCTGGCGAGCGTTCCAGCCCATGCTGCGCTGTGGGGCTACATCGATGGGTCCGGCGTGGCGCATGTGGCGCCGACCGCATTGGACTCGCGTTATCGACTGGTGCTGGGTGACCCGTCCAGCAGCGATCCGAAGGTGCCGCAGCGGGTCAGCGGAAAAGCCGACCGCACTGGCGGCCTGCTGACCTGGCTTGAAATTGCCCCCGAGGTGCGGGTGCACCAGCCGTTGCTGCGCGAGGCGGCCAAGGCGTCGGGTGTGGACATCGAGTTGCTCAAGGCGATCATTGCGGTCGAATCGGGCTTCAACCCGCGCGCCGTGTCGCCCCGCGGTGCGGTGGGTCTGATGCAGATCACCGCCGAAACGGCCGATCGTTACGCGACGCCGACAGAGCGCAAACGCCCGGCGGCGCAGCGCCTGCTCGAGCCGCGCATCAACGTGCTCACCGGTGCGCGCATGCTCGCCGACCTGACGAGTCGGCTGGGCAGCATCGACCTTGCATTGGCGGCATGGAATGCCGGTGAGGGCACGGTTCGAAAGCACGGCGGCAAGATGCCGCCGATCGACGAAACGCGCGCCCACGTTCACCTGGTGCTCGAGCTGTACTGGGCCCTGTTGCAGAACAGCCAGACCCAGAATGCGACGCGGGTCAAGATCCACAAGCCCGGGCCGTGAACACGGCCTGACGCCAGCGTTGGCTCTGAAACCGCAGGGACCCCAGGAGACAAACGATGCAAGCGACGATGATGAACGTGCCCCTGTCGCTCAACCACTTGCTGGATCGCGCCGGCACGCTGTTCGCGGCGAATGAAGTCATCTCGCGCCTGCCCGACAAGACGCTGCGGCGCCACAGCTATGGCGAATACCACCGGCGCACGCGCGCACTGGCTTCGGCGCTGCAGCAGCTCGGCCTGAAGCGCGGCGAGCGAGTGGCCACGCTGTGCTGGAACCACCATGCGCACCTGGAGTGCTACTTCGGCATTCCGGCCGCGGGCGGCGTGATGCACACGCTCAACCTGCGGCTGGCCCCGGACGAGATCGGCTGGATCGCCGGCGACGCGAAGGACCGGTTCCTCATCGTCGACGACATCCTGCTGCCGCTGTACCGGCAGTTCGCGCACCTGCACACCTTCGAGCGGGTGATCGTGTTTCCATTTTCGGGTGCCCCGGTGGCGCGCGAGTTCGACGACTACGAAGCGCTGCTGGCGCAGGGCGATCCGGATGGATTCCGCTATGCCGAACACGCCGAGACCGATGCCGTGTCGATGTGCTACACCTCGGGCACCACCGGCCGGCCGAAGGGGGTGGTCTATTCGCACCGCTCAACCGTGCTGCACACCTTCGTCGGCTGCACGGCCGATTGCTGGGGCCTGCGCGGCACCGATTGCCTGCTGCCGGTGACGCCGATGTTCCACGCCAACTGCTGGGGCATCCCGTACGCCGCGGTGATGTTGGGCACGAAGATCGTGTTTCCGGGCCCGCACCTGCACGCCGACGATCTGCTCGACCTGATGCAGCTCGAGCCGCCCACCTTGTCGCTCGGCGTGCCGACGATCTGGCTGGGCCTGATCCAGGCGCTGGAGCGTGCGCAAACGGAAACGCCGGGGCGCTGGAAGTTGCCCGGCGGCATGCGCTCGCTGGTGGGCGGTGCGGCGGTGCCCGAGTCGCTGATCCGCGCGTTTGCGCGCCACGGCGTGTGGTTGCTGCAGGGCTGGGGCATGACGGAAACCTCGCCGCTGGCCAGCGTGTCGTACCAGCGCGCCGAACTGCGCGGCCTGGGTGACGATGAACGTTTCAGGCGTGCTGCGATGGCCGGCGTGCCGGTGCCGCTGGTGGATTTCCGCATTCGCAACGATGCCGGCGTCGACGCGCCCTGGAACGGTGTGGCGGTTGGCGAAGTGCAGGTGCGCGGACCGTTCATCACCGGCTCTTACCACGAAGTGGAGGTGACACCCGACAAGTTCACCGACGATGGCTGGCTGCGCACCGGCGACGTCGGCACGATGGATGCCTTGGGTTTCCTGCGCATCACCGACCGCAGCAAGGACCTCATCAAGTCGGGCGGCGAATGGATCAGTTCGGTCGAACTGGAGAACGCCTTGATGGCGCACCCGGCGGTGGCCGAAGCGGCGGTGATCGCGATTCCCGACGAGAAGTGGAGCGAGCGGCCGCTGGCCTGCGTGGTGTGGAAAGCCGGCAAGACCAGCAGTTCGGCCGAACTGGCCGAACATCTGCTGCGCCAGGGTTTCGCCAAATGGCAGTTACCGGACCGCTACGAGGTGATCGACGCCGTGCCCAAGACGTCGACGGGCAAGTTCTGGAAGCTCAAGTTGCGCGAGCGGTTTCCGCGCTGAGGTGTCGATCCTGCCGCAGAGCCGCTGGCATCGGTGAAACCCTCGTCCGAAGGCTCGCGACCCGGCCTTATCATGTGTGGCGATGCCCGGCGCTGCCCACCACGAATGGGCCCACCAACGGGCGCGAACGGTCAAACTGAACCGGAACCACGCCAATCCGGTTTGTCGCTGAGGGGCGGGCATGCACGGTGAACTGACAACGCGATACGCAGGCCTGCGCGCTTGTTTGGCCCTGCTGCTTGCGTCACTGGCCGCTTGCAACAACAGCCCGCACCCGGATGGTTCGGAAAAGACGAACACACTGTTCTCCGCCTTTGCCGAACGTTCGCCGCGCTACCTCGACCCCACCGCTTCGTATTCGAACAACGAAACGCCGATCACGTTTCAGGTCTACGAGCCGCTCTACGGCTACCACTACCTCAAGCGCCCCTACACACTGACGCCGAAGCTGGCCACCGAAGTGGTCACGCCGAAGTACCTCGACAAGACCGGCAAGCCCCTCGCCGCTGACGCGCCGGGCGAACTGATTGCCGAAAGCGTGTACGACATTCCGATCCGGCGGGGCGTGAAGTACGCGCCTCACCCGGCGTTTGCGCTGGACGCCAAGGGCCAGCACGTCTATCACGCGATGAAGCCCGGCGAGCTCGGCGACCGGCGCACGCCGATGGAGTTTCCGGTCACGGGCACGCGCGAGGTGGTGGCCGACGATTTCGTCTACGCGATCAAGCGCCACGCGACGACGCGCATCGTGGCACCGGTGTATTCGACTTTCGCCGAATACGTGATCGGGCTGAAGGACTATGGCGAGCTGATCCGCAGCGTTGACAAGAAGCTGCGCGCCAAGCTCGACGCGGCCGACCTCGACAAACCCTTCCTCGACTTTCGCCAATACCCGCTCGAAGGCGTGACCGCCCTGGACAGCCACACGCTGCGCATCCGCCTGCACGGCAAGTACCCGCAGTGGAAATACTGGCTGGCGCTGCCCTTCACCGCGCCGTTGCCCTGGGAAGCCGACGCGTTCTATGCCCAGCCCGGCATGGCGCGCAACGGCCTGTCGCTGAACGTCTGGCCGGTGGGCAGCGGGCCGTACATGCTGGTCGACTATGTGCAAGACCGGCGCCATGTGCTCAAGCGCAACCCGAACTACCGGGGTGAGCCGTATCCCTGCGAAGGCATGCCGGGCGACAAGGAAGCCGGCCTGCTGGAAGACTGCGGCAAGACGATGCCCTTCATCGACACGCTGTCGTTCAGTTCCGAAAAGGAGGCGGTGCCGCTGAAGGCCAAGTTCGTGCAGGGCTTCTTCGACGTGCCCGAGATCGAGCGCACCGAGTACGGTGTCGAGTACGCACTCGACATGGCCGACTCGGCGCGCGTCAACAAGGAGTACACCGAAAAGGGCTTCAAGGTGCCGCGCACCGTGGACATCTCCAATTGGTACGTCGGTTTCAACTGGCTCGACCCGGTGGTGGGCAAGGGCGCCACGCCAGAGCAACAGGCGAAGAACCGCAAGCTGCGCCAGGCGTTGTCGGTGGCGATCGACTGGGAGGAGGAGTACAGCCGCATCTTCCCGAAGAAGGGTGGCGAGTCGGCGATGGGCCCGTTGCCCGGCGGCCTGTTCGGTTCGCGGCACGGCACGGTGGAGGGCGTGAACCCGGTTTCGCACAACGTGGTCGACGGCAAGTTGGTGCGCCGGCCGCTCAGCGATGCCAGACGGCTGCTCGCCGAAGCGGGCTACCCGGACGGGCGCGATGCGGTGAGCGGCCGCCCGCTGGTGCTGAACTACGACTACCAGCGCGTGCCCACACCCGAGATCAAGGCCGAGCTCGACTGGATGGTCAAGCAGTACGCCAAGCTCGGCCTGCAGCTCGAGATTCGCGCCACCGACTACAACCAGTTCCAGGACAAGATGCGCAAGGGCAAGCAGCAGATCTTCTTCTGGGGCTGGCTGGCCGACTACCCTGACGCCGAGAACTTCCTGTTCCTGCTCTATGGCCCGAATTCGAAGGCGAAGGCCGACGGCGAGAACACGACCAACTACGAGAACCCCGAGTACGACAAGCGCTACAAACTCCTTCAGCTGATGGACGACGGCCCGGCGAAGCAGAAGGTCATCGATGAAATGGTGGCGTTTGTTCAGCAGGACGCGATCTGGTCGTTCGGCTACTTTCCGTTCGCGTCGGGCGCGTACCAGCCCTGGCTGTACAACGGCAAGCCGTCGATCATGATCCGCGACATGGCCAAGTACTACCGGCTCGATACCGCCCAGCGCGCCGCGCGCCAGGCGCAGTGGAACCACCCCACCTGGTGGCCGCCGGTGGTGCTGAGCGCACTCGTGCTGCTGGTGATCTTCTTCGCCTGGCGCGCGTTCCGTCGCCGCGAACGGCTCAACGCGCGCGGCGAAGTGCTCGCCTGAATTTCCCGGTTTTTTCGATGCTCAACTACATCATCCGCCGCATCGGCTACGGCGTGCTCATTCTGCTGGGGGTGAACCTGGCCACGTTCTTCCTGTTCTTCACCGTCAACACGCCCGACGACATGGCGCGCCTGAACATCGGTGGCAAGCGCATCACGGAAGAGCAGATTTCCAAATGGAAGGCCGAACGCGGTTACAACAAGCCGCTGTACTGGAACGACGCCAAGACCGGCCAGGAAAAGCTCACTGAAACAATTTTCTGGGAACGTTCGGTGTCGCTCTTCACGCTCGATTTTGGCCGCGCCGACGCCGAGAGCGCGGGCGACATCAGCCACCAGGTCAAGACGCGCATGGTGGCCAGCCTTCAACTCGCGCTGCCGCTGTTCCTGCTGCAGGTGATCGCAAGCACAGTGTTCGCGCTCGTGCTGGTCTTCTTCCGAAGTTCGCGCATCGACTTCTGGGGCGTCGTGTTGTGCGTGTTGATGCTGTCGATCTCCAGCCTGTTCTACATCATCGTCGGGCAGTTCCTGTTCTCGCGCCTGTTCAAACTGGTGCCGATCTCGGGCTATTCGGGGGGGCTGGATGCCCTCAAGTTCCTGATCCTGCCGATCCTGCTGGCGCTTCTGGCGCGCCTGGGCGGTGAGGCGCGGCTGTACCGGGCGATGTTCCTCGAAGAGATCGGCCGCGACTATGTGCGCACCGCACGTGCCAAGGGTTTGTCGGAAGCGGTGGTGTTGTTCCGCCATGTGTTCCGCAACGCGCTGATTCCAATTTTGACCAGCGCCGGTGCCTACCTGCCCTACATCTTCCTGGGCAGCCTGGTGTTCGAGAGCTTCTTCGGCATTCCGGGGCTGGGCGCGTACGTGATCGACGCCATCACCGGCCAGGACTTCGCGATCGTGCGCACCATGGTGTTCATCGGTTCCCTGCTTTACATCGTGTCGTTCATCCTGATCGACATTGCCTACACCTGGGTCGACCCCCGGGTGCGGCTGAATTGACGCGGCTCCCATGACGCCCAAACTCGTCCTGCTGTGGACCGATGTGGTCTTGCTGGTGCTGGTGCTGGCACTGATCGCCTACGTGTGGTGGGTGCAGCGCAGCCCGAACCTGCGCAACACCTGGCTGAAGGTGTTGTCGGACGCGCCGGCGCTGTGTTCGTCGCTGATCCTGGCGCTGTTCCTGCTGGTCACGCTGCTTGACAGCGTGCACTTCCGGCGCGCCCTGCCGGCGGCGGGTTCGGCTGCGGGCGGCAACGCCGTCGCCTACGACACGCGAACCGAATCGCTGCTCGATCTGATCCTGATCGACCTCGTCAAGTCGCGCGAATCGTCGTATTCGATGCCCTTGGCGGTGCGCGGTTTCACGAAGGAAAGCCGGGTCGTCGATGGTCAATCCGCGCGGGTGTTCCCGCGGCTCGAGTTCGGTGGTGCGCACCTGAAGGATGCTGATGCAGAGCACCTGCCCGACGTGCTGGCGCGGGCCGCGCGCGGCGCCGGCGTCGGGTTGGTGCTGACGCTGCTGACGCTTCTGGGCCTCGGCCTGTTGACGGCCAGGCGCCTGAAGGTCGGCCTGGGCACCGCATTCGGCCTGATCGCACGCAACCAGACCCGCCTGCCGCTGCGCGCCCTGTTGCTCACCTCGGCCTGCGTGTGGGTTTGCGCCGGCGCGATCGCCGCGCTGGCGGGCCACTACCACGTGTTCGGCACCGACCGCACCGGCAACGACGTGCTCTACCAGGCGCTCAAGAGCGTGCGCACCGCCTTCGTGATCGGCACGCTCGCCACGCTCGCGACGCTGCCGTTCGCGGTCGTGCTCGGCGTGGTGGCGGGCTACTTCCGCGGCTGGGTGGACGAGGTGATCCAGTACCTGTACACCACGTTGTCGTCGGTGCCCAACGTGCTGCTGATTGCCGCGTGCGTGTTGATGGTGCAGGTGTTCATCGACAAGAACCCGGACCTGTTCGAAACCGGAGCCCAGCGCGCCGACCTGCGCATCTTCATGCTCTGCGTGATCCTGGGCGTGACGGGCTGGGCCAACCTGTGCCGCCTGCTGCGCGCCGAGACGATGAAGCTGCGCGAACTCGAATACGTGCAGGCCGCCACCGCGTTCGGCATCCGGCACTGGCGCATCATGGCGCGCCACATCCTGCCCAACGTGATGCACCTGGTGTTGATCACCACGGTGCTCGAGTTCTCAGGCCTGATCCTCTACGAAGCCGTGTTGTCCTACGTCGGCGTGGGCGTCGACCCGTCGATGAACAGCTTCGGCGGCATGATCAATCTGGCGCGCAACGAGATGTCGCGCGACCCGATTGTCTGGTGGAGCTTCGCGGCGGCGTTCGCCTTCATGGTCACGCTGGTGCTGGCGGCCAATCTGTTTGCCGACGGCGTGCGCGACGCATTCGACCCACGCTTCCGCGTGTTCCGCGCCAAGCGTGCTGCCAGCGGCAAGGCTGCCGCAGCCGCTGGTGAATAGCGCACGGCGAGACTGAACCTCCCATGTTGAAGATTCAAAACCTCAAGGTCGCGCTCGACGCCGACGCCGGCCTGGTGAAGGCGATCGACGGCCTGAGCCTGAGCATCAAGCGCGGCGAAACCTTCGCGCTGGTGGGCGAATCGGGCTGTGGGAAAAGCATGACCGCATTGGCGCTGATGCGCCTGCTGCCCGAGAGCGGCCGGGTCACCCAGGGTGAATTCGACCTCGAAGGGCAGGACGTCTTTGCGCTTCCCGAATCGAAGATGCGCACGGTTCGCGGCGGCAAGGTCGGCATGATCTTCCAGGAGCCGGGCACCAGCCTGAACCCGGTGATGCGCGTGGGTGACCAGATCGTCGAGGCGATCGAAACCCACACTGAGCTGCGTGGCGCCGCGGCGCGCGCGAAGGCGATCGATTGGCTCGGGCAGGTCGGTATTCCCGAGCCGGAGCGCCGCATCGACGAATACCCATTTCGCCTGTCGGGCGGTCAGAAGCAGCGCGTGATGATCGCGCTGACGCTCGCGTGCGAACCCGACTTCCTGGTCGCCGACGAGCCCACCACGGCACTCGACGTGACGATTCAGGCGCAGATTCTGGACCTGCTCAAGTCGCTGCAGAAGAAGCACGGCATGTGCCTGCTGCTCATCACGCACGACCTCGCGGTGGTGTCGGGCATGGCGCACCGCGTGGCGCTGATGTACGCCGGCCAGATCGTGGAAGTGGCCAGCGCAGCCGAGTTCTTCGCTGCACCGAAACACCCCTACGCTCGGCTGCTGCTGCGCGCACTGCCCGACATGGCCAAACGCGGCGAACGGCTGGCGGCGATTGCCGGCACCGTGCCCGCGCTGTCGCAGGAGTTCAAGGGTTGCCGCTTCGCACCGCGCTGCGACCAGGCTTTCGACGCCTGCCCCGGCACCGTGCCGCAGTTGCTGGAACTGGGGTCGCGCAGTGTGCGCTGCCTGCTGTATCGCGAAGGGCAGGGCGTGCCAGCCACAGCGCCCGTTGCCGACGCAGCGGTGGTTGCGGCTTCACCGGCGCAGGCCCCCCGAAAAGAGGCCGAGTCCACTGCACCCTTGCTGGAAGTGCTCAACCTCAGCGTCAAGTTCGCGATCCGCAAAGGCCTGCTGCAACGCGCGCACGGCTCGTTCACGGCAGTCGACGACGTGTCGTTCAACATTCGTGCCGGCGAAACGCTGGCACTCGTCGGCGAATCGGGCTGCGGCAAGACGACCACCGGCAAGGCCATCGTGCAATTGCTGCGCGGCCAGGCCATTCTGCAAGGCGAAGTCAAGTTCAACGGCCACGACCTGTTCGCACTGGAAGGCAAGGCACTGCGCAAGGCGCGGCGTTCGGTGCAGATCATTTTTCAGGACCCGTTTGCTTCGCTGAACCCGCGCATGCGCGTGTTCGACATCCTGGAAGAGGGCCAGGTGGCGCTGCTGCCGGGGCTGAGCGCCAGAACGCGCCGCGCGAACATCGAAAAGCTGGTCGACCAGGTGGGCTTGCGACGGGAC
>JANNKS010000364.1:0-19869 GCA_031396425.1 Rhizobacter sp.
GGCGCGCGCCGTCGCCCTGCAGCGCCGCGCGGTGCACGGCGCTGATGCTCGCTTCGGGGCACAGCAGGTAAGCGGTACCCACCTGCACGCCGGCGGCGCCGAGCGCCAGGGCAGCGCCCACCCCCGCCGCATCGGCAATCCCGCCCGCGGCGATCACCGGGCAACGCACCGCGCGCACCACCTGCGGCAACAGCGCGAACGTTCCCATCTGCGTACTCAGATCGGTGCCGAGGAACATGCCGCGGTGGCCGCCCGCTTCGACGCCCTGCGCGATGATCGCATCCACGCCTTGGGCGTCGAGCCAGCACGCTTCATCGATCGTCGTCGCACTGCACAACACCTTCGCGCCCCAGGATCGCACCTGCGCCAGCATGTCGGCGCTCGGCAACCCGAAGTGAAAACTCACGACCGCCGGTTTGAACTCGGCGAGCACCTCGGCAGCCGCGGCACTGAACGGTGCGCGGCTCGGTGCCGCGGCCGGCGCGTGTGGGTCGAGCCCGTGTTCGCGGTAGTAGGGCGCGAGCATGGCGCGCCAGGTGGCGTCTCGCGCCGCATCGGCAACCGGCGTCTCGTGACAGAAGAAATTGACGTTGAACGGCCGCGCCGTCCCGGCCCGCAGCGCAAGCAATTCGTCGCGCATGGCCGCTTCACCGAGCATGGCGCAAGGCAGTGAGCCGAGCGCCCCGACATTGCTGACCGCGATGGCCAGCGCGCTGCCCTGCGCGCCGGCCATTGGCGCCTGGATGATGGGCAGCTCGATGCCAAGCAGCATGCGCACGCTCATCGTGCATCTCCGGGCAGCCCTTTGTCGCTCACGTCGTATTGCGCCTCGGGCTCGATGCACAGCGCCTCGAGGAACCTCGACACCATGTTGTACGACGCCACCGTTGCGGTGAGCTCGACGATCTCGCGCGCGTCGAACCATTCGCGCAAGGCCTCGAACACCGGCTCGGCAACCTGCACCTGCAGTGTCATGGCCGTGGTGTAGGCGAGCGCGGCGCGTTCACGGGCGTCGAAGCATGCCGAGTCGGCCCAGGCGTCGATCGCTGCGATCTTCGCCGCCGACACGCCTTCTTCCAGCGCCACGGGCGCATGCTGCATAAACTCGTAAGGCGCGCGGTTCAGGCGCGCCACCAGCAGGATCACGAGTTCCCGAAGACCGCCGTCGAGCACGCCGGCCGTGCGAATCGCCCCCATGTAGGCGTTCCAGCCGCGCGCCAGCGGCGCACTGTGCAGCAGCAGACGGTCCAGATTGAGCAGCGCGCCGCCGCGCCGCGCCTGCACCGCGCGCACCAGCTCGCCATCCACGCCGGGAGTGTTGCTGTCGACAAAGGGCAAGCGCGCCATGGGGTTCACTCTCTTCTTTCGGGGATGCGATTGGACTCATCGGCGTGCTCGCAATTCATGCGGCGCCGCCCAGTCCGCCTATTTTGAAGGCAACCGTCAATCGGCGTGAAGCGCCCATCTTGGCAGCACGCCTACAGTACGGTCCTGCCTGGGCGGCCATTGCGCGGTACAACATCGTCGCACTTGCCAACGGCGGCAAGCGCACCCAGCTCGATGAACCCCGTTGCATCCACTTCACGCTATACCCGCACCGCCATCGTGCTGCACTGGTTGCTGGCGCTGGCGATCCTGGCGACTTTCGTGCTCGGCCTGTACATGCACGAACTGCCAGTGTCGCCGCGCCGACTGAAGCTCTACGACTACCACAAGTGGGCCGGCATCACCATCCTGGCGTTGTCGGCGCTGCGCCTGGCGTGGCGCCTGAGCCACCGCGTGCCACCCGATGTGCCCATGCCGGCCTGGCAGGCCCGCGCCGCCCACACTGCGCATGCGCTGCTGTACCTGCTGTTCTTTGCGGTGCCACTGTCGGGCTGGGCCTACAGCTCGGCCGCAGGCTTCCCGGTGGTGGTGTTCGGTCTGCTGCCGCTGCCCGACCTCGTCAGCCCCGACAAGGCGCTGGCCGAAACACTCAAGGGTGTGCACCAGCTGTTCACGCTCTGCCTCGCAATGCTCGTGATCGTGCATGTGGCGGGCGCGTTGAAACATCAACTGATAGCCCGTGACGGCCTGCTCGCGCGCATGTCTCTGCGCGGCAGATCCGGAACCTCCGAATGAAAACCGGCCTTGCCGTCTCGGCCCTGGCCCGGCTCGCCACGGTGACACAGCCGGAATGCGCCGCACCGTAGCGGGCGCCAGGGCCCAGCCGGACAACACCCGCCTGCTGATTCAGACCGAAGCTGTGCGCCAGTGAGGTAACCTTGGCTGGCGTGGCGTCACGCCGGTGCCGCTGCGTCCGGCCGCAGCGGTCGGCCTGGTATGAAACGAAGCCGGGCGGCACCTTGCCGCTCCCGAAGTCCAAATCATGAGCACTGGCGCGAAGCGCAGCACGGCGCGGCCGATGATGCCCATGCTGCCGACTGAACGCTGCGCAACGTTTCTCAACCCAAGCTTGTCAAACCATGGATCCTTCCGTCAATACGCCATTGCCCCGGCAGTTGCCCCGGGTCACGCTTCAGGAGGTGACCGCCCAGTCGGTGCGAAGCATCACCAAACTGAAGGTGGCGCCCGAGCAGTTGCCGTACGTGGCCAGCAACGCCGAGTCGATCGCGCAGGCCCACTTCCACCCCGAGGCCTGGTTTCGTGCCATTTGCGTCGATGACACGCCAGTCGGATTCGTGATGCTCGAAGACCCGACCCTGCTGCCCGACTGGCTGGGGCTGGCGCCGATCGGGCTGTGGCGCTTCATGATCGACCAGCTGCATCAGCGCCGCGGCGTTGGGCGGGCCGCCTTGCGCCTGGTCGCCGACCATGTGCGCAGCCGGCCCGGCGGCCAGACCACGTTGCGCACCTCTTGTGTTCCCGGGCCGCACAGCCCGATCGCCTTCTATGAGAAGTTCGGCTTTCGCCGCACCGGCGAATTCGATGACGGCGAGGAGATTCTGGAGCTTCGGTTGCGCTGAGCGGCTGAGAGGTCGACCCCGACGCCCGAGCCAGACCCATCGCTATTCGTCGTCCTTGCGAAGCGATTGCCAGAGGTCGACCAGCATCATGGCGATGCCGATCAATGCCACGGCCGCCAGCGAAACTTCCTTCAGCTTGAACACGATCGCACCCACGAAGCTGAGCACCAGCGCGATGGCGACGACGGCGGAGAAAAGTTTGACCGGCATGGTGGGGCTCCGTAGGGGTTTGGCGATCGATTCACGGACTCTGCACGTGGCGCACCAGCCAACGCGCGCTGCGCAGCAGGCGCGCGTCAGTGTGGCGCTGGCCGACAAGCTGCACGCCCAGCGGCAGGCCGTCGGCGCCCGTCATCAGCGGCACATTGAGCGCGGGCATGCCGCACAGCGACCAGAGCGTGCAGAACACCGGGTCGCCGGTCGACTCGAGCGTGGGCGCGGTTCCGGGGGTGGAAGGCGTAAGGATGGCGTCGAAACGGTCAAACAGCTCTTCGAAACCGCGGTTCAGCGGCTCGATGCGCGCCAATGCCTGCAGGTAGTGCAGCGCGCGGATGTCGCGGCCGCGCGCCAGCTGATCGCGCAGCGGCATGCTCAGGCGTTCGCGGCCGCGTTCCCATTCAAGATCGAGGTGGGCCGCCATTTCGCTTTCCATCACGGTGCGGTGCCAATCCCAGGCGTCGCGCAGTGACTCGGGCAGCGTGTATTCCTCGCACTGGCCACCGAGTGACTCTGCGAGCTCGGCGAACGCTTCCCCTGTCGATGCATCGGCGCAATGCCACTTCGGTGTCTTGATGATCGCAAAACGCGGCGCGAACGGTGGTTCCTCCGCCAGCGTGCGCTGCAGCGGCAGCCGGGCGCGTGGGTGCGTGTCGGGGTCGCGTTCGTCGTGACCGACGATCTGTTCCGTGATCAGCGCGATGTCTTCCAGCGTGCGCGCGAAAACACCGACGCAGTCGAGCGTTCGCGACGTTTTCAGAATGCCGTGCCGTGGCACAAGACCGAAGGTCGGCTTGAAACCGTATACGCCGCAGAACGACGCCGGGCGAATCACCGAGCCGTTGGTCTGCGTGCCCACGGCCAGCGGCACCATGCCGGCCGCGACCGCCGCCGCCGAACCCGATGACGACCCCCCAGGCGTGCGCTCGACGTTGTGCGGGTTGCGGGTCTTGCCCGGTGAATACGTCGCCAGCTCCGTCGTCACGGTCTTGCCCAGGATCACCGCGCCGGCGGCGCGCAGCATCGCCACGACGCTCGCGTCGCGATCCGGCGTGCGCCCGGCGTGCACAACGGTGCCGTCTTCGGTGGGCATGTCGGCCGTGTCGATGATGTCTTTCAAACCCACCGGCACGCCGTGCAGCGCGCCGACAGCGCGGCCTTCGCTTCGATCGGCGTCACGCGCACGGGCCTGGGTCAGCGCATGCGCCTCATCGAGAAACTGCCACGCCTGAACCTGCGGCTCGAGCGCGCGAATGCGCGCCAGACAGGCCTCGACCAGCTGCACCGAGCTGATCAAGCCGTCCTGGATCGCGCGCGCCGCCTCGGCTGCTGAACACAGGTCAGGCCGGTTCACATCCATGCATCACCGACCGTAAAGTGCATTGGGCAACCACATTGCGATGCCGGGGAAGACGTAGATGATCGCCATCGTCACGATCACCACATAGACGAACGGCATGCAGCCGCTGAAGATTTGAGTGAGCAGCACCGACGGTGGACTGACCCCCTTCAAATAGTAGGCCGACATCGCCATCGGCGGGGACAGGAATGCGGTCTGCAGGTTGAGCGCGACAAGCACGCCGAACAGGATGGGGTCGATGCCGAAGTGCGGCAGCATCGGCAGGAAGATCGGGATGAAGATGATGATGATCTCGGTCCACTCCAGCGGCCAGCCGAGCACGAAGATGATGGCCTGCGACAGCAGCAGGAACGTGATCGCGTTCAGGTTCATGCCGAGCACGAATTCCTTGATGATCAGGTTGCCGCCGAGGTAGGCAAAGATCGATGCGAACGTCGCTGAGCCGACGAACAGCCAGCACACCATCGCCGAGGTGCGCGCCGTCAGGAACACCGACTCGCGCAGCGCCTGCCAGGTCAGCGAGCGGTAGGCGGCCGCCAGCAGTGCGGCACCCAACGCCCCCACCGCGGCAGCTTCGGTCGGCGTGGCGATGCCGAACATGATCGCGCCCAGCACCGAGAGGATCAGCAGCGACAGCGGCAGGAACGACTTGGCCAGCATCATGATCACTTCGCCGACCGGGAAATTGCCTTGATCCTTGGGCAGGCGCGGCGCGCGTTCGGGCTTGAGGGTGGCCAGCACGATCACATAGACGATGTACATGCCGGCGAGGAAGAAGCCCGGCACGAAGGCGGCGGCGTAGAGCTTGACGACCGACAGCCCCGCCATCGCGCCGTAGACGATCAGCATGATCGACGGCGGAATCAGGATGCCCAGGCAGCCGCCGGCGCAGATGACGCCTGCCGCGAGCCGCGTGTCATAGCCCGCCTTGATCATCTGCGGGAACGCCAGCATGCCCATCAGCGTGACGACCGCGCCGACGATGCCGGTGGCGGTGGCGAACAGCGCGCAGGTGGCGAGCGTGGCCACCGCAAGCGAACCTGGAATGCCTTTCAGCGCGATCTGCAGGCTCCTGAACAGGTTGTCCAGGATATTGGCGCGCTCGACCAGGTAGCCCATCAGCAGGAACAGGGGTATCGACACCAGCGCGTCGTTGTTCAGCACGGTGAAAGTGTTCTGGGTCAGCAGGTAGAAGACCCGGCTGTCGAAGAACGCCTGGCCGGCCTGGAAATAGGCGTAGAAGCCGAAGCCCACGCCCAACGCCATCAGTGTGAATGCGACCGGAAAGCCGATGCAGATCGTGAAAACCAGGATGCCCAGCATCACCAGGGCGACTGAGGGGTCACTCATCGCGCTGCTCCTGCTTGCATCGCGGCAGCGGCCTTCGCCGCATGCTGTTTCAGGATCTGGGTTTCAAGCTCTTCCACATCATGCAGCCGTGTGGGCCACGCGCCTTCGCGCAGACAGACGATGCAGCGCAACACCTCGGCAAAGCCCTGGATCGCGATCAGCAACGCGCCCACGCAGATCATCATCTTGAGCGGCCAGATCGGCATGCCTGCCGGACTGTTGACGCTGACCTCGCGAATGCGCATCGACTCGATGCCGTAGTCCGAGCCGGCCACCACCAACGCCAGGATGCCGGGGAAGAAGAAGGTCAAGTACAGCACCAGCTCCACCGTCGCCTGGGTGCGCTCGGGCCACTTGCGGTAGAACATGTCGGCGCGCACATGGCCACCGCGTGAGAGGGTGTACGCGCCGGCCATGTAGAACACGGCGCCGTACATCATGTAGCTGAGGTCGAAGGCCCAACTCGTCGGGTCGTTGAACAGGTAGCGCATCATCACTTCGAAACAGGTGCCCAAGGTCAGGATGACGATGCACCAGGCAAATGCGTGGCCGACGGTCTTGCTGAGCTGGTCGATGGCGTAGATCAGGCGGTTCATGGTGCAGGCCCTGCCGAAAGTCAACAAAAAGGGGCGGTAGAACACCCGCCCCGTTCGAGTCACGCCGAGCGCGGGCTCAGGTCGGCAGTTTGGTTTTGAACACGTGTTCGTAGCCGAGCGCGTAATCCGCCTCGTTGAGGAACATGTAGTACGCAACGCGCTTGGCCCAGGCGAGCTGCGAGTCGACGACCTTCTTGAAGAACGGGTCTTCGTCGGAGAGCCTCTTGCTCAGCACGTCCCAGGCCTTGAGCTGCTCGACGAACACACCCTTGGGAGTGCGCACCACGATGACCTTGTGCTTGTCGATCAGCACCTGCAGGTCGCGCGAGTAGTTGTCCATGCCGGTCCACCAGTTCGAGGAATTTGCTGCCTCGACGCTGTATTGAAGAATCGCCTGCAGGTCTTTCGGCAGGGTGTTCCACTTGGCCTTGTTGAACGAGATCTCGAAGAACTCCATCGCCTGGTGGTAGCTGCCCATCATGTAGTTCTTGATCACGTCCTGGGCGCCGAAGCGCATGTCCGAGGTCGGGTTGTTGAACTCGAACGCGTCGATCACGCCCTTTTCCAGCGCGGGGATGATTTCACCGCCCGGCAGCTGGGTGACCTTGGCACCCATTTCCTGGAACAGGTCGGCGGCCAAGCCGACAGTGCGGTACTTGAGCCCCTTCAGTTCGGACGCATTCGTGATCGGCTTCTTGAACCAGCCGAGCGGCTGGGTGGGCATGGGCATCGCGAAAAAGCCCACCACGTTGAGGTTCAGCTTGGTGAGCAGCTCGTTGTAGAGCGCCAGGCCACCGCCGCGATAGATCCAGGCCAGCGTTTGCGGTGCATCGCAGCCCGTGATCGGGCCGGAACCGAACAGCGACGCGACCTTGCTCTTGCCGTACCAATACACCGGCACGGTGTGGCCGGCGTCGAGCACCCCCTTGGACACCGCGTCCATCACCTCGAAGGGCTTGACGACGGCACCGGCGACCAGGTAGTCGATGCGCAAACGCCCGCCGGCCATTTCATTGACGCGCTTCACGTACTCTTCAGCCATCTCGTTGAAGATGTCTTTGGCGCCCCACGAACCCTGCATCTTCATCACGATGGGCGACTGCGCCACCGAGATCATCGGCGCGGCCATCGCCGCGACGCCGGCCGCTCCGGTAGCAGCCGCCCCCAGGAACTTGCGGCGCGCAGGTTGCGCCTGCGCGGTTGGAATGGTCTTGTCGGTCATCGAATGCTCTCCTGCATGCCTTGCGAGGCGGTTGGAACGTTTCCCGACGACTGATTCACTCGCCGGGCGGCCGGGATGGGCGGCGCCGACCGCGCGGGCGCGATTCCGGACTTCTCCATCAGACAGCGACCATAACAAAGGCGAGGCACCGCGCCTTTTGGGGGTAACCCGCGCCCGTCGCCCAGCGTGAACCACCGCGACGCCGGGATTGCGGTGCATGCCGTACAGTGACGCCGCATGCCCTCCTCCGTTTCCTGCCTGCTGGGCCTGAGTGTCTTCGAACGCGGCTGGCTGTCGTCGAACAACGTGCTGGTGAACGGCGGTGGCGCCGGCGCGACCTTGATCGACACCAGCCACTGCCTGCACGCTGTGCAGACTGTTGCGCTGGTGCGTCACGCGCTGCTGCAGGTCCAGCCCGCAGAAGGCCTGGTGCGCATCATCAACACGCACCTGCATTCCGACCACTGCGGCGGCAACGCAACGCTGCAGCGCGAGTTCGACGCCGAGCTGCTGATCCCGCCCGGCCAGTGGGATGCGGTGCAGCGCTGGGACGCCGACGCGCTCAGCTACGAGCCGACCGGCCAGCATTGCGATCGCTTCGTGCCCCAGGGGCGGATCACGCCGGGTGAAACGCTGCCACTCGGCGCGCGGCGCTGGGAGGTGCTGGCTGCGCCCGGGCACGACCCGCATTCGGTGATGCTGTTCGATGCGGCGCACGGCGTGCTGATTTCGGCCGACGCGCTGTGGGAAAACGGCTTCGGCCTGGTGTTCCCGGAACTGGCGGGCGAACCGGGCTTTGACGATGTGGAGCAGGTGCTGGACCTGATCGCCGCGCTGCCGGTGCAGTGCGTGATCCCGGGCCATGGCGCACCGTTCACCGACTGTGCCGGCGCGCTGCAGCGGGCCCGCCGACTGCTGCGAAAACAACGCGCCGACCCGCGCCAGCATTCGCGTCACGCCACCAAGGTGCTGATCAAGTACCACCTGATGGAAGAACGCGCGATGGCCTGGCCCGCGCTGAGGTCCTGGGCCTGCGCCCGGCCGATGTTCGCGCGCGCCTTCCTCGAGCAGGGCACGCAGGGTGGCGCGTCGATGGCGGAGTGGTTCGAAACCCTGGTTCACGAACTTGCCGCGCGCGGCGCGGTGGCAATTCGCGAAGGTGTGGTTCATGACATTTGAGATTTCGCAACACGAGCCGGCGGCGAACGACGGGCGCAACCGCACTCGCACCAGCACAATCGCAGCGATGCCCACCCACGCCCCCGACCCGGACCGCCTGCGCGCGCTGATTGCCACGCTGGAGGCCGGCCTGCTGGAACGCAGTGCCGCCGTGCGACTCGTGCTGCTGGCGGCGCTCGCCGGCGAGCACGTGCTGCTGATCGGCCCACCCGGCACCGCGAAGAGCGAACTGGCGCGCCGGCTGCACCGCGCCTTCGACGGGGCGCGCTACTTCGAGCGCCTGCTGACGCGCTTTTCCACGCCCGAGGAGCTGTTCGGCCCGCTGTCGCTGAAGGCGCTCGAAGACGACCGCTACGAGCGCCTGACGAACGGCTACCTGCCCACCGCCAGCATCGGTTTCCTCGACGAGGTGTTCAAGGCCAATTCGGCGATCCTGAATGCGCTGCTGACGCTGCTCAACGAACGCGAGTTCGACAACGGCGCGGGGCGCAGCCACACGCCGCTGATCAGCGTGGTCGGCGCCAGCAACGAAGTGCCGCTCGAAGAGGCTTTGATGGCGTTCTACGATCGTTTTCTGCTGCGCGTGCCGGTCGCCGCGGTGAGCGACGCCGCCTTCGCGCGACTGCTTGAGCTTGGCTCGGTCGAGCGCGGCACGCCACAGCCCGTGACGCGTGCCGAACTCGGCGCCTGGCTCGCCCAGCGCGATACTGTGGCGCTGCCGGCCGAGGTGTTGAGCGCCCTGCAAGCGCTGCGCGAGCACCTGCGCAAGAACGAGATCACCGTGTCGGACCGGCGCTGGCGCCAACTCGTCGGCTTGCTGAAGACGGCCGCATTCACCGAAGGGCGCCGCCACGTCGACGCATTCGACCTCTGGCTGCTGCCCTATGCCGTGGCGGCACAGCCGTCGCAGGTCGATGCGCTTCAGAACTGGTTTCTGGCGGAAGTCGCGCAGGCGGCGCCGCAAGCCGCGCCGTGGCTGACGCGCGCCGTCGAGGCGTTCGAGAAACAGCTCGAGATTGAACTGAGCGCTGAAGCCGAGGGCGACGGTGCCGCGGGCGACAGCGCCGGCAAACTCGCGCTCGCGCGCTCGATCGGTGGCGCCCAGGAGGGCAGCATGACGCGCCTGATGAGCGCCGCCCTGGAAGCCCATGCGCGGCGCCGCTACACCAGCGTGCACGTGCAGGCGCGGGTCGCGCAGGTTGACGAAGTGCTGGCCAACGCCAGTCAACACCTCGCTGCGGTGAGCAGCCGCGCCGAGGCGATGCGCCAGGCTCTGGCGGGACGGATGTGGTTGCCGCCCGAGTGCGCGGCGACGATGCAGGCCGGGCTCGACGCCACCTGCAGCCTGCTGCATGGCCTGCGCGAGCGGCTGGCCGCGACGCGCGCGGGTTTCGCCGGGCTGCCACTCGAAGCACAACGCGGCGGCGAGGCGCCGGCGCCTGTCCTGCTTTCGGCCTCGCTTTCGGCCTGATCCGCAGCGCGCCACCTGGCCATGCCGCAGCGCGACATCGACGCGCCCTACACGCGCCTGCAAGCCCTGCCGCGCGAACTCTGGCTGGGTGGGCTGGTCACCTCGGTGGGCCGGACGGCGCAGCGCCTGAGCGACCTCGCGATCTGGCTGGTCCACCTGCGCGACGGCCAACTGCCCGACGCAGCACATCATTTCGGCGACGCCGACGCATTGCACCCGATGCGCGCGGCGATCGGCGAACTCGGCCTGCCGGCGCTGTGCCGCGGCGTGCCGTCACTGGCGTTGCAGGTCCTGCGCACGCTGCTCTGGCACCTGGATCGCATCGTCGACCTTCAACCCGGCCTGCAGCGCGACGCCGCGATTCGCCAGGCCGTGCAGGGCTTTCGCGCTGATTGGTCGGAGCACACGGGCGACTGGGAGCAGATGCAGGCGCTGCTGCAGTCATTCGGCGACCTGGGGGCGCTGAGCTGGGACGAGCTGCGCGGCATTCTGCGGTCGCACGAATGGCAGGAAGCAAAGCGCATCAGCGAGCTGCTCGCCCACCTGCAAACGCTGGCCGAACTGATTCGCGCGATCGGCCGCTCGGAGCACCACCCCGACAACCCCCCTGCGCCGCAGGCTCAACCCTTGCCCGACAAGCATAAAGCGCCACAACGCGAGCGCGAGACACGCCTGCCCGATGCACCCGGCGAGCTGCGCGGCATCCGCCATTCCGACCGGATCGAGCGCCTGCTCGGCAGTGAAGCGGCGCAGATCCGCCACCCGGTGCTGCACAAACTCTGGCGCGCCCGCCTGGCGGAAAGCCGCCTGCTGACCTACGAAAGCGAAGCAGTCTTGATCGAACGCGTGCCCGACCCGGCGGCGGCAGCGCCGCGCGCGGCGCGGCCGACACCGCAGAGCCAACAACGCGGGCCGATGATCGTGTGTCTGGACACTTCGGGGTCGATGCGCGGCGCGCCGCAGAACATCGCCAAGGCTGCGGTGCTGGAAGCGGCGCGCACGGCACACCGCGAAGGACGCGGTTGCAAGCTGATCGCGTTCGGCGGCGCCGGTGAGTTGCTGGAACGCGACCTGGCCGGCGGGCCCGACGGCATGCGCGCCTTGCTCGAACTGATGGGCCAGAGTTTCGACGGCGGCACTGACGTGCAGACGCCGATCGAGCGGGCGATAGAACGCGTTCACGAGCAGGCCTGGCGCAGCGCCGACCTGTTGATCATCAGCGACGGCGAATTCGGCTGCACGGGCGACACCCTGGGCCGGTTGGACCGCGCGCGCGCCCAGCTCGGCTTGCGCGTGCAAGGCATTCTGGTGGGCGATCGGGAAACGATGGGCCTGCTGGAGGTGTGCGACCAAATCCACTGGCTGCGCGACTGGCGCCGCTTCGAGGGCGACGCGCCGAAACGCGAAGGGTTCGTGCCGGTGCACACCGCCAGCCTGACGGCGCTGTACTTTCCAAATGCGCTGAGCGCGCGCGCTGCGCGCCACCGGCGCACCTGATTGCGCACCAGATTGCGCTGCTGATGGCCCACCCGATGCGGCGCTCGCCAGGGCGCCCGCTTCGTCGCGCGCCACGACGCCCTGTCGGACCATGCGGGCGGTGCATCGCATCGCGGTGGGCGCGTGCCTTGCCAACCCGTACATTGGCAACGTTGCCACTCCCACCTTTGCCTCATGCCCGCCGCGCCCTCGCTTCTGCCGACACGCTGGCAGCGCTTCACCAGCAACGTGGTGCGCTGGTTTCATGCCTACGCCAATTGGCTGGTGGACATCAGCTGGAAGCGCTTTTTCGTGCTGTCGGTGCTGCTGCTCATCACCAGCGCGATCCTGAGTGAATTGCCGCCCTTCACCTGGACCATCAGCCAAAGGGTCACGGAAAGCCCGGTCAAGGTGCGTGTGGATCGCCAGTCTGAAGTCAAGGGCTCGCCCGGCGTGAAGATCGAGGCGTCGAAAGACGACGGCAAGGCGGGCGTGGAGATATCGATCGGCAAGGACGGGATTCACATCACCAAGGGGCGCACGCCGGCGGACGCCGCTGCCGCAGCGACATCAGCCGCTTCGGCAGCGCAAGCGGCGGCGCAAACGGTGGAAAAGGCGGCATCGGCGGCGAGCGACTCGATCATCATCAAGATTCCGCCCGGCGCGACCACGCAATCGAAAGCGGTGAACGAAGCGATCGAGGCGGCACGGCGCGAGATCATGATTGCGATCGACGAGGCCAGACAAGAGGCGATCGACGCCGCCGAAGAGGCCAAGCGCGACGCCGCCGAAGCGTCGGCCGATGTGGCCGAAGCGCTCAAGGTGCCGCGCAAGCGCATCCACAAGGTCAGCCTGGGCGACTTTCTGCCCAACATCGCGTTTCTGTGGATCGTTGCGTCGATCATGATCAAGATCACCTACAAGGGCCGCATCCAGGCCGAGGCGAAGGCTGCGCAGGCGACCGAAACCGCGGAGTCGGAGTCGCTCAAGCGCCAGGTCGCCGAGGCGCGCATGGCCGCGCTGCAGGCGCAGGTGGAGCCGCACTTCCTGTTCAACACGCTGGCCTCGATCGACCACCTGATCGAAACCGACCCGCCGCGCGCGTCGGTGATGCAGAAGAACCTCATCACCTACCTGCGCGCCACGCTGCACAAGATGCGCGAAGGCGCGACCACGCTGGGGCGCGAAGCCGACCTGATCACCGCCTACCTGGAGATCCTGAAGGTGCGCATGGAAGACCGGCTCAGCGTGAGCGTCGACGTGCCGCAGGGGCTGCGCTCGGCAACGTTTCCGCCGATGATGCTGCAGTCGCTGGTCGAAAACGCCATCAAGCACGGGCTCGAGCCCTGCCCCGATGCGGCCACCTTGACGGTCAGCGCAGACATTGTGGATGGGGCGTTGCGCGTCCGCGTCGCCGACACGGGCGTGGGCTACGACCCGATCAACAGTGGCACGCGCGGCACCGGCCTGGGCCTGGCGAACATTCGCGAACGGCTCGAGATGATGTACGGGCAAAGCGCCCGCCTGGACATTTCCAGCCAGCAGCCGCGCGGCACGGTGGTGACGATCACGCTGCCATATGCGGCGCGGGTGCCGGGACCAGCGGCATGAGATTGAACGGCGCGGTGAATCGCAACAGGGTCTTCTGTGCGCGCGAGGCGACATCGGCGCGCCGGCAGGCGCTGGCTGGACCGCCGCGCCGCAGTGCAAACGTTTTGTCAGGCGATAGGATCACGGCATGAACACGTCGACCCCGGTTCGCTGCCTGATCGCCGACGACGAGCGCCTGATGCGCGAGCAGTTACGCAGCCGGCTGGCCGAGGTCTGGCCCGAGTTGCAGATCGTTGCCGAGGCGAAGAATGGCATGGAGGCGGTTCAGCTCACCGAGGAACACCATCCCGACCTGGTGTTCCTCGACATCCGCATGCCGGGCCGCACCGGCATCGAAGCGGCGCGTGACATGGCACAGTTGCCCACCGATGACGAGTGCGCCGACGCCTGGCCGGGTTGCGAAATCGTCTTCATCACCGCCTACGACCAGTACGCCATCGAGGCGTTCGAGCAGGGCGTGGTCGACTATGTGCTCAAGCCGGCGGAGCGCGAGCGGCTCGCGCTGACGGTCGAACGCATCAAGAAGCGGCTCGCGCAGCGCCAGGCCGGTGCGGTGGCAGACGCGCAGCGGCCAGCGGGCCAGGGCATGCAACAGCTCCTGCAGCAGCTGGCGAGCCAGCTTCCCAACGCGACGCCGCGCCTGCGCTGGATCCAGGCCTCGGTGGGCCAGTCGATCCAGATGATTTCTGTCGAAGAGGTCTTGTTCTTCATTTCTGACGAAAAGTACACCCGCGTGCAGACCGCCACGCTCGAGGCGTTGATCCGCAAACCCATCAAGGAGCTGGTCGACGAGCTCGATGCCAACCTGTTCTGGCAGATCCACCGCTCCACACTGGTGAATGCACGCGTCATCACGGGCATCAGCCGAGACGCCCGCGGGCGCCAGTTGGTGAGTGTCAGAGGCCACCCCGAAAAGCTCGAAGTGAGCCGAAGCTTCGTTGGCCTCTTCAAGGGAATGTAGGTGGCGCAGCGAGGGGCCGTGACGGCGGTCACGGCGCCCGACCCGAATCGCGGCAAACCTGGTGCACGCGTGATGCTGGCACCATGAGTCATCGCGTCATTGACGCCTTCGCATCGAGCCGGCGATCAGGATCTGAGCCGCCCAGTACGGTGCCAGGATGAGCAACGAGACCGCCGGCAATGGCATTGCGAATCGATTCGCGGCCAACAGCCCATCGGACAACACGAACAATGCGCCACCGAGGGCGGCACGCCGCGCGAGGATTTCGTTCGGGCTGCCGCGCGCAAGCTGCCAAAGCGCCGCGGCCTGGGCCGCCATCGTGACAAGGCACGCCACATACGCCAGCACCGGCAGTTGCAGTGGCGGTGGAACACCGGGCCAGAGCCAGCCGAGCACGCCGGCCCCGACGATCCCGTAGAAAGCGAACGGCAGCACGCGGGCACCCAGGCGAGCCGAGCGCGTGAAGGCAACGATGTAGGCCAGGTGCGCCAGCAGAAACGACACCAGGCCGGGCAGGAAGCCTTGTCGCGGCCAGAGCAGGAACACGTCACCCAACAGAGACATCAGCAGAGCGACGCGGACCCACCGCCGCACGGCGAAATCATCACTGCCACGCGGCCACGCCCAGAGGATCACCAGCACGGTCGTCAGCGGTTTGAACACAAACTCGACGACGGCTGGAATCAGCGCGGACGCGGCGGCGATGCTCAGCGTTGCGCTGATGGCAATCAGCCAAGGCAGCGATGAGGAAAAGCGCGTCGTCACGGGCGCTCCTCCAGATGAAGCCGGTGCACCCGCCGGCACCGGGTTCGGTGACTTTCGCATCGAATCAGCGGGTCATCAGCCGCTGCGCGTTTCCGCCAGCATCGCGGCCGCTTTTTCGGCGCGTTGCAGCGCCTCGGCACGCTGCGCCTTGAGCCGCTCGCGAGGGTCGATCTTCAACGTGGCTTCGTGCAGCTTCATCTCGGCGATGAACCGGCTGGGCACACCCGGCACGATCGTCCTGCCGCGCTTGCGGCGACGCAGCGTGCTCACCGCCAGGGTGTGGCGGGCGCGCGTGATGCCCACATACATGAGCCTGCGTTCCTCTTCCAGGCGCTGCGGCGTCATTTCTTCGTCCTCGGCGCGAAACGGCAGCAGCCCTTCGTTGATGCCGGCCAGCATCACATGCGGCCATTCCAAGCCTTTGGCCGCATGCAGCGTCGACAGCGTGACCACGTTCTGTTCGTCGCTGCGCTCGGCCAGGCTGATGATCACCGACACGGTTTGCGCCACTTCCAGCACCGTCTTCTTTTCGGTTTCGATGCTCGCTCCGCCATCATTCTCGATTTCGCCGCCGCAGCGTTTCGCCATCCAGTCGACGAAGTCGAGCACGTTGGTCCAGCGGGACGCGGCGAGCTTCTCGCTGTCTTCGCCGTCGTGCAAGTGCTGTTCGTAGCCGATGTCTTTCAGCCAGCCGAGGAAGAACGCCCTGGCGTCTTCGGCACCGCTGGTGTGACGGGCACGAAACTCAAGGTCGTTCACCATGCGGCCGAATTCGTGCAGCGAGCCCACCGTGCGGGCATTCAGCACCGTGCCCAGGCTTTGCGCGAACAGTGCCTCGAACAGACTGCTCTTCCAGCGCGATGCGAATTCGCCCAGGCCAGTCAGCGTCTGGTGGCCGATGCCGCGTTTCGGGCTCGTGATGGCGCGCAGGAAGGCCGGGTCATCGTCGTTGTTGACCATCAGCCGCAGCCACGCGCACAGGTCGCGGATCTCGGTGCGGTCAAAGAAGCTCTGTCCTCCCGAGACCCGGTACGGAATGCTCGCTTTGCGCAGCGCCTTCTCGAACACTCGCGCCTGGTGATTGGCGCGGTAGAGCACCGCAAAGTCCTTGAACTGAACCTCGCCGCCCTGGCCCCGAAGCGCCTGGATGCGCGCCACGGCGCGTTCGGCTTCGTGTTCTTCGCCGTCGGATTCGACCAGCGCGACCGGTTCGCCATCCCCCAGCTCGCTCCAGAGTTTCTTCTCGAACAGTTTGGGGTTGTTCGCAATCACCGCATTGGCCGCGCGCAGGATGCTGCCGGTTGAGCGGTAGTTCTGCTCCAGCGTGATGACCCGCAGAGTCGGGTAGTCGACGCTGAGCTGTTTCAGGTTCTCGACCGTGGCACCGCGCCAGCCGTAAATGCCTTGATCGTCGTCGCCCACCGCGGTGAACATGCCGGGCGCGCCGACCAGCGACTTGAGCAGTTCGTATTGAATCGTGTTGGTGTCTTGCACTTCGTCGACCAGCACATAGCGCAGCGTCTTCTGCCATCGTTCGCGCACCTGCGCGTCGCGCTGAAGCAACTTATGGGGCAGCATGATGAGATCATCGAAGTCGACCGCCTGGTACGCCGCGAGCCGCTCTTCATAGCGCAGCAAGACGCGCGCGGCGATGCGTTCCTCGTCGGAGGCGGCGTTGCGTTCGGCCGCGGCGCCGTCCAGGCCCTGGTTCTTCCACAGGCTGATGGCCCATTGCCAGCGGCGGGCGAGTGCGTTGTCGGTGCTGCCACCGGCGTCTTTCATCAGGCCGAGCACGTCGTCGCTGTCGAGAATGCTGAACTGGGGCTTGAGGCCAAGATGTTCACCTTCGATGCGCAGCAGCCGCACCCCGAGCGAGTGAAACGTGCTGATCGCCAGGTGCTTCGCCGCGCGGGGCCCGACGAGTTGTTTGGCGCGTTCGCGCATCTCCTGCGCAGCCTTGTTGGTGAACGTGATCGCGGCGATCTGCGCAGGCTCGTAACCAGCCTGCAGCAGTCGTGCGATCTTGTGCGTGACGACGCGGGTCTTGCCCGAGCCGGCGCCGGCCAGCACCAGGCAAGGACCCTCCAGGTGGTGCACCGCCTGCATTTGCGCGGAATTCAGAGAAGCGGGAAGGGGAGTCACGGCTCAGCGGCATGCGCACGTGACGGACGTGCCGGCGTTCAAGGGCTGCAAATCATAACGAAGGCGCAGTTCTTCGCGATTCGCACAGACGCAATGCGTTACCTGTCTGGTCACGTGACTTTGTGCGCGGCGCTCACTATTGATAGGACGATCCGCCTTGCCGATAGAACCTTGGGCACGCACACTGCCAGCACCAGAGGAGAGGGAGTCAATGTGAACAAAGCAACTACATCACAGGACGGTTTGCATCGCGACCGCAGTGGCCGGGTGTCGAGTACCGATTCATGCGGCTGATCAATTCGATCATCAATTGGATGGTGAACTTGCAGGACGCGAAGTCGCCGTCGACGCAACCGACGCCACCGGAACGTCTGCGTGAGTTGCGCAGCGTCTGCCACACCATCCTGGACGACGTTCGAAGTGACATCGCCCGGGTCCTGGCCGATCGCATCGATTCGGCCAACCATGCCACCGAGTTCTGGCACATGCGCCCGCGCTTGTTCGATACCGTCTCGGCCGAGTTCGGGGAGGTGGTCGCCGGGCGGCGCCTGTTGCAGCTCGACTCGCTGCTGCGCGTGCATCACGATCGGCGCAGCCAGTTTGCACGCGCGTCCGCACCGGCCACCGGTCCGGGTGGGCTGGAGCGTCGCAACAGCCGCCAGTTGCCGTCGCCCTCGCCCGCGGTCAGGCGCCGCAAGGCGTCGAACAAGTCGCCGTTTCGCACCACCACACAGTCCGCGATCTGAACCGCCGCGAGCCCGGCGCCACGCGCGCCGCCCCATCGGTTCCTCCCAGTTTCCTGCCCTCTGAGCCACGCGTGGCGCGTCACCTTGCGATACTTCGCGGGCATGCACGCCATCTTCGCCGTCACCTTTCCGTTTTTTGCCCTAGTCTTGCTCGGTTACCTGGCTGCGCAGCGCGGCGCGATGCCTGAATCGGCGATTCCCGGCCTGAACTCGTTTGTACTGTTCTTCGCGCTGCCCTGCATGTTGTTCCGTTTCGGCGCGAGTCGGCCGTTCGCGCAACTGATCGACCCCACGCTGATCGGCATCTACGCGGTGTGCGCGCTGTTGATGGTGGGATTCAGCATCGCGGTGTCGATTCGCCCCGACGCTGGAACCGCTTCGGTCTCGCTCAAGGATGCGTCGTTCGGCGCGTTGGTGGCGACGTTTCCGAATGCGGGCTTCATGGGTGTTCCGCTGCTCGTCGGCCTGCTCGGTGAGCGCGCTGCAGGGCCTTTGATTGGCGCGATCCTGGTCGATCTGGTGTTGACGAGTTCCTTGTGCCTGGCGCTGGCGCAGACGGCTCCGCACGGCGACAGCGCCAGGCACGACAGCCTCGCAGCTTCCTTGGGCCGGGCGCTGCGCGGTGCGGCGTCCAACCCGCTGCCGTGGGCGATCGCCCTGGGCGCACTGCTTGCGGCCTCGGGCTGGTCGCTGCCCGACCCGCTGGCGCAGATCATCAAGCTGCTTGGCGACGCCGCGACGCCGGTGGCTTTGTTCACGATCGGCGCGGTGCTGTGGCGAGCCCGGCAGCACAGCAAGTCCGCCACGCCTCTGTCGGGCTACCTGCCCATGGTCGTCGTCAAGTTGCTCATTCACCCCTTGCTGGTTCTGAGCCTGGGCGTGATCGCCGCGAAGCTGGGCGCCCCGGTGTCCCACTTCGGACTGCTGGTTCTCGTGCTGACGGCAGCGTTACCCAGCGCCAGCAACGCCTCGATCCTGGCAGAGCGCTATGGTGCGGACAACGGGCGCGTCACGCGCATCATCATGGCCAGCACGATCCTGGCCTTCGCATCGTTCTCCTTCATTGCGTGGGCGTTCAAGGCCGATTTCACACGCTGAGGGGGCCGGCGCGCGGCGCCAGAGGCGCAGAAAGCACAACGGCCCACGAGGCTGTCGCCTCGGGGCCGTGCACATCTGAACAGGCCTGGGCTTATTTCTTGCGGTACTTGCGCAGCGCGATGATCTGAGCCGCCATGGCCGCGAATTCGCTTTGCGCCTTGGCGAAGTCGACATCGCTCTTGGCGTTTTTCATCGCCTCTTCGGCAAGTTTCTTCGCTTCCGCTGCTTTCGCCTCATCGAGGTCGTGGCCGCGAATTGCGGTGTCAGCCAGCACGGTCACCGTGCCGGGTTGAACTTCCAGGATGCCACCGGCCACGAACACGAACTCTTCTTCACCGTTGTCGGCGCGCACGATGCGCACCGCGCCGGGTTTGATGCGCGTGATCAGGGGCGTGTGGCGAGGGTAGATGCCCAGTTCGCCCATCTCGCCGGGCAGCGCGACGAATTTGGCTTCGCCGGAAAAGATGCTCTCTTCGGCAGAGACGACATCGACGTGGATCGTGGCCATTCAGATCTCCATGAGGCCGCAAGCTTCAACGCGGCGAACGAATCCAGGCGCACGCCGCGGAACCGGCTTTGCCGGGCCGCTGGCGGCGCCCCACGGGCCACGAAGTGGCCCCTTTGGGGCCATGGGGGGAGCGCCGAAGGCGCTACGGAGCGAGGCCACTATTGGATCTTCTTGGCCTTTTCGAAGGCCTCGTCGATCGTGC
>JANNKS010000367.1:0-17267 GCA_031396425.1 Rhizobacter sp.
GTTTCCTTCTCGCCGGCGCAGCCACGCTGCCGCTCGGCAATGCGGCCATGGCCCAGCAAACCGGTCGCACCTACCGCCTGGGCTGGTTGTCCTCCGGTGCGTTGCGCAGTGAGTCCATGAATGACGCTTTCATGCAACGCCTGAGCGAGCTGGGTTTCGTCGAGGGGCGCAACCTGATCCTCGAGTACCGCAACGCCGAAGGCCGCATCGAAAGAATGCCCGAGCTCGCCGCTGACCTGGCGCGCCAGAACTGCGACATCTACATGGCACCCGGCGCCGAAGCGGCCCTGACCGCACTCGAGCAGGCGACCCGCGACGCGCCGATCGTGATCGCCGCCAACGACTACGACCCCGTCGCCACCGGTCACATTGCGAGCCTGGCCCGCCCGGGCGGTCGAATTACCGGCGTCTACCAGTTGCAGGAGGAACTCTCGGCCAAGCGGCTCGAGTTGCTCAAGGAGCTGCTGCCCAAGGCGCGCCGCATCGCGGTGCTGGCCGACGCGGCGACCAAACGCCAGCTCGTGGTGGTGCAAGCCGCTGCAAAGCGCCTCGGCCTGGAATTGGTGGTGCATGAATTCCAAAGCGCGCCGTACGACTACGAAGCTGCCTTCGCCGGATTCACGCGCGCCAAGGCCGACGCACTGTTGCCGCTGGGCTCGGGCCTGTTCGTGCCGGCGCGCAAGAAGATCCCGGAACTCGCGTTGAAACACCGCCTGCCGGGCATGTACAACAACGCGCTGTGGGCCGATGCCGGAGGCCTGCTCGCCTACGGGGTGAATTTCCCCGCCGCGTACCGGCGCGCGGCCGAGATGATGGCAATGATCCTGAACGGTAAGAAACCCGCCGAGATCCCGGTGGAGCAGTCGACCACGTTCGACCTGGTGATCAACATGCCCGTCGCGAAAGCCCTCGGCGTGTCTGTACCGCAGGGCATCATGCTGCGGGCGAACCGGCTGATTGAATAGTCGGCTGGCAAAAAGCCGACAGTGCCGAGCTACACACCGCTCTACTACCTCCAGCGGCTGAAGTATTCCGGGGGCACAGCAGGCACAGCACGCGATTGACGATCATAAACAAGCTGTTTATGATCGCGCTGGTGATTCGATCGTTCGCCAGCGCTGACACCCAACGCTTCTATGCGTCCGGAACGTCGCGCCGATTTCCATCCGAAATTCGATCGAGAGCCGCGATGCGGCTCACCCAACTCGACGCCGCAACTCGCATTGACGATCTGCGTCTTCCGCCTTCGAACCACCTCGAAGCGCTCAAAGGTGACCGAAAGGGCCAATGGAGCATTCGCGTGAACACACAATGGCGCATTTGCTTTCGGTTCGACGAGGGCGATGCGTTCGATGTGGAAATCGTCGACTACCACTGACAGGAAGCCATCATGCTCAAGAACGGATTGCCCCCCATCCACCCCGGCGAGTTTTTGCGTGAGGCATTGCGCGAGCTGGGCCAATCCCAGGCGGGTTTTGCCCGTGCCGTCGGTGTTGCACCTATGCGCATTTCGCACGTGATCAAGGGCGCTCGCCCTGTCACTGCGGAGTTGGCCCTGTTGTTCGGGCGCGCGCTCAGCCAGTCGCCCCAGTATTGGCTGAATCTTCAAGCGGCTTATGACCTGAAGATGGCCACCAAGGCGATGGGCACCCGGCTGAAGGCGGTCACGGCAATCGCTGCAGCTTGAGCAATCAGCCGGTCTAAGTTTCGTCGCGGCTGGCCAGCCCTGTGCATCGCACACCGATCACAATCGCAACGATGAGCGACGGACAACCCCATCCTCCCGCCCCGCCGCCCGCGCGCAGCCCGCACCGCGGCCGCCTGTTCCGCAAATACCTGCTGCTGATCCTGTCGCTCGTGACCCTGGTGCTGCTGATCTCCAGCGGCATCAACCTGTATTTCAGCTATCAGGAAAACCGCGCCGCGCTGGCCAGCCTGCAGCAGGAAAAGGCGGTGGGTGCGGCGTCGCGCATCGAGCAGTACGTGCGCCAGGTGTCGCAGCAGCTCTCCTATGCTTCGCTGCCGCAGCTCGATGCGTCCGACATCGAGGCGCGCCGCATCGAATTCCTCAAGCTGCTGCGTCAGGCGCCCGAGGTCACCGACATCTCGCAGCTCGACCCGACGGGGTTCGAGGTGATCGCCGTGTCGCGCCTGGGCATGGATATCGTGTCGGTCGCCAAAGACCGATCCGGCGACGCCGCATTCATCCAGGCCAGACGCGGCCAGCCCTGGTTCGGACAGGTCTATTTCCGCAAGGAGACCGAGCCTTACATGACGGTCGCGATCCGCTCGGGTGGCGGCGACAAGGGCCCGGTGACGGTGGCCGAGATGAACCTGAAGTTCATCTGGGACGTGGTGTCGCGCATCCGCATCGGCGAGAAGGGCAAGGCCTATGTTGTCGATGCGTCGGGCCTGCTGGTGGCCGACCCCGACATCGGCGTCGTGCTGCGCAAGACCAACCTGGGCGCGCTGGCGCACGTGAAAGCCGCGGCGAAGATGCAGACCCTGGACGAACCGGCGCTGGTGTCGCACAACCTGCAGGGCACGCAGGTGCTGACCTCGTTTGCGAACATCGAAACGCTGGGGTGGAAGGTGTTCGTCGAGCAGCCGATCTCCGAGGTGTACGCGAAGCTGAACGCATCGATCGTCCGAACCGGCCTGCTGTTGCTTGGCGGCCTGCTGATATCGGCGCTGGCCGCGTCGGCACTTGCGCAGAGCATGGTGCGGCCGATCCGCACGCTCGACGACGGCGCGCGGCGCATCGGTGCCGGCGACCTGGGGCAACGCATCACGATCAGGACGGGCGACGAACTCGAAGGCCTGGCCGACCAGTTCAACCACATGAGCGAGCAGCTGAGCGAGTCGTATGCCGGGCTGGAGCGCAAGGTGGAACTGCGAACCGCCGAGATGACGCGCGCGCTCGAACGCCAGACCGCCACCTCGGAAATCCTGCAGGTCATCGGCCGTTCGGTGGCCGATGCCGGGCCGGTGTTCGACAAGATCCTCGACAGCTGCCAGCACCTCTTTGCGACCGAACATCTCGGCATCTTTGTCGCCCACGAAGATGGGCAGGTGCACGTGGCGGCGTGGCGCGGCGCCGCGCTCGAAGCGGTGGCCCAGACGTTTCCGAAACCGCTCGACGAGACCGGCACCGGCATGGTGATTGCGCAGCGCCACACCTTGCACATCGGCAGTTCCCTGGCGCCGAACGACATGCCGCCCAGCGTGCGCGAAATGGCGCAGCGCATCGGCGACTACTCGATCGCCTGGGCGCCAATGCTGTGGGAAGACCGCGGCGTGGGCTCGATCGCCGTGCTGCGCCAGCCGCCGCGGCCGTTTGACGCCGACGAACTGAGCTTGCTCCAGACCTTTGCCGACCAGGCGGCGATCGCGATCCAGAACGCGCGCCTGTTCAACGAAACCAAGGAAGCGCTCGAGCACCAGACCGCCACGTCGGAAGTGCTGCAGGTCATCAGCAGTTCGGTGGCCGACACGCAGCCGGTGTTCGAGAAGATCCTGCTGAGCTGCAAGAACCTGTTCGACAGTTCCGAGCAAGGCGTGCTGCTGATCGGCGACGACGGCAAGGTGCGGCTGGGGGCGCACCATGGCGTCACGAAGGCGATGGTCGAGACCTACTTCGCCGAGCCGCGCGCGGCGGGCGAGTTCGAGCGCAGCATTCGCGAGCGCCGGCTGCTTTACTTCCCCGACGTGATGCAGGGCGCGGACGTTCCGAGCGGCGTGCGCGCCGCCGCATTGCAGGTCGCCGCGGGCAACTATTCGCAGGCGTTCGCACCGATGGTTTGGGAAGAGCGCGCCGTCGGTTCGCTCTACGTCACCCGCAACAAGACCGCCGGGTTCAACGACAAGGAACTCGGCCTGCTGAAGACCTTCGCAGACCAGGCGGTGATCGCGATCCAGAACGCGCGCCTGTTCCACGAGATCCAGGACAAGAGCCGCCAGCTCGAGGTGGCGAACAAGCACAAGTCGGAATTCCTCGCCAACATGAGCCACGAGCTGCGCACGCCGCTGAACGCGATCATCGGCTTCAGCGAGGTGCTGAGCGAACAGATGTTCGGCGAGGTGATCGACAAGCAGCTGGAATACCTGAAGGACATTCACAGCTCGGGCCACCACCTGCTGCAGCTGATCAACGACATCCTCGACCTGTCGAAGATCGAAGCCGGCCGCATGGAGCTCGACCTGGGAAGTTTCAACGTGCACATGCTGCTCGACAACGCGCTGACGCTGGTGCGTGAACGCGCCTCGCGCCATGGCCTGGGCGTGGCGCTCGAGGTAGAAGACGGCCTCGACGACTGGGTGGCCGATCAGCGCAAGGTCAAGCAGGTGGTGATCAACCTGCTGAGCAACGCGGTCAAGTTCACGCCGGCGGGTGGCAAGGTGACGCTGCGCGCGCGAAACCTCGCTGGCCCGGGCGACAGCGCGAACGGGGCTATCGAGATCGCCGTCATCGACACCGGAGTCGGCATCGCGAAAGACCAGCAGGAGCTGGTGTTCGAAGAGTTCCGTCAGGCCAGCGGCGACTACCTGCGCAAGGCCGAAGGCACCGGCCTGGGCCTGTCGCTCGCGCGCAGCTTCGTCGAACTGCACGGCGGCAAGATACGGGTGGAAAGCGAGCTGGGGCGCGGCTCGACGTTTGCATTCACACTGCCCCACCGCATACTGGAGGCCCTATGAGCACCATCCTGATCGTCGAGGACAACGAAAAGAACATGAAGCTGGTGCGCGACATCCTGCAGTTCCGCGGCCACAAGACGCTTGAAGCGGTGACCGGTCTGGACGGTGTACGGCTGGCGACCGAGCACCAGCCCGACCTGGTGTTGATGGACATCCAGCTGCCCGACATCGACGGCATCGCCGCGCTGAAGCAGATTCGCACCAACCCGGCGCTGGACGCCATTCCCGTCGTCGCGGTGTCGGCGTCGGTGATGCCCGACGACCACCAGAAGATCGTCAACTCGGGTTTCGACGCCTTCATCACCAAGCCAATCAACCTGAAGTCGTTTGCCAGCACGGTCGACCACTACCTGGCGAACGGCCGCCGCAAAGGCTGAAGCGCGATGGCCGCGAAAATTCTCGTCGTCGACGACGTTGCCATGAACGTCAAACTGCTCGCCGACGTGCTGGGGGCGAAGGGTTACGCGACGGTCACCGCATCGTCGGGTGCGGAGGCGCTGGCCAAGCTCGAAATCGAAAAGCCCGACATGCTGCTGCTCGACGTGATGATGCCTGGCATGAGCGGTTACGAAGTCTGCCAGGCGATCCGCGCCAACCCGGCGCACAGCATGCTGCCGATCGTGCTTGTCACCGCGCTCGACCCGGCGCAGGAACGCGCGAAGGGCCTGGAAGCCGGTGCCGATGATTTTCTGAGCAAGCCGGTGAATCAAGCCGAGCTGATGGCGCGCGTCAAGTCGCTGCTGCGCATCAAGCAGCTCTATGACGAAGTGAACCGCCAGCGCGACGAACTGGCGCAGTGGAACCGCGACCTCGAGCAGCGTGTCGCCGACGGCGTGGAACAGCTCGCGAAGGTGGGCCGGCTGAAACGCTTCTTCTCCCCGCAGCTGGCGAACGCGATCGTTGCCGGCGGCACCGACGACCCGCTGAAGAGCCACCGCCGCGAGATCACGGTGGTGTTTCTCGACCTGCGCGGCTTCACAGCGTTCACCGAAACCGCCGAGCCCGAAGAAGTGATGGGCGTGCTGGGCGAGTACCACGCGGCGATGGGCCGGCTGATCCTCGAACACGAAGGCACGCTCGAGCGCTTCACCGGCGACGGGATCATGATCTTCTTCAACGACCCGGTTCAGATCCCCGACGCAGCGGCGCGCGCCGCGCGCATGGTGCTGGCGATGCAGGCCGAAGTGGCAACGCTCGCCGCCGGCTGGCGCAAACGCGGCTACGACCTGCAGATGGGTGTGGGCATCGCGCAGGGATTCGCCACGATCGGCGGCATCGGCTTCGAAGGCCGCATCGACTACGGCGCGATCGGTACCGTGACCAATCTCGCCGCGCGTCTGTGCGGCGAAGCGCGCGGCGGGGAGACCTTGCTTGCGCAACGCGTGATGGCGGCGCTCGATGGCGCGTTCAAGCTGGAACCTGTCGATGAACTGACGCTGAAGGGCTTTCACAGGCCGGTGGCGGCGTTCCGCCTATTGGCCGGGTGACCCGTCGGATGGCAGGAAGGTACAGAAATCTGTATGCCTCCCGCAGGAAAACAACGCTCGACCTCAATGACAGCCTGTTGGCCAGCGCCAAAGCCCTGGCGGCACAGCAGCGCACCACGTTGACCCGACTGATCGAGGAAGGCCTGCAGTTGCGCCTGCGCTCGCCCAGGCGTTCGGCCAAGACTGGCAAGGTCAAACTTCAGATCTTCAAGGGCCGCGGAGGTCTCGTCCCCGGCGTTGACCCGCTCAGCAACAAGGCGATGCTCGAAGCGGCGGGCGATGACGCCTGACGTCAACGTATTGGTTGCGGCATCCGTCTCGATCGAAATCTGCACGGCAGCAATCTGCCTGACGCCTGGCTCGCGGCCGCGGCAATGCACCGGGGCGACCACCTCGCTACGTTCGATGCAGGTTTCAAGAGATGGCTGAGGCCGGCGCAGGTGACAGTTCTGATGCCAATCTGAACCTTGCAGCGTGACGCGGCGTGAGTCGGGCTCTGTCGTCACGAACTGTGGACCTTGCAGCATGGCAACAAGGCCTGGAATCAGGGCCGCCGAAAAACAACAAATCACCCTGCCACAGCACTAACCATAGGTCGATAGCCAGCGGGCCGCGCCTAGAGTAAGACGGTCCATTGCGACACGCGCTCACTCGGCGGGAACCGCGCCAGACTCCGGCAAGGTTGCCCCGAACAACAACCCTGATTCGGAGACAACATGTTCAAGGCCTCGCCCTCGAAGCCCTTCCGCCGCACGCCGGTGGCCCAGTTCTGCCTGTCCATGTCTGCATTGCAGTTGATCGGCCTCACCGGCCTGGCCTCAGCGCAAAGCACCGCCACACAGGCGACGGGCTTGCCCGCCGTCCTGGTCACCGCATCGCGCCTGCCGTCCACTCCCAGCGGCCTGGCACAGAACGTCACGGTGATCGATCAGGCGCATCTTCAGGAAGCCAACCCGGCGCGGCTCGAGGACATTCTGAATCGGGTCACCGGTGTCTATGTCGACTCGGCAGGAAAGACCGGCGGCTTCTCGTCGCTGTACATGCGCGGTGCCGAGAACAGCCACCTGCTCATCATGATCGACGGCGTGAAGGTCAATGACCCCACCACCACGCGCGGCAGCGCTTACGACCTGTCGTCGATCGACGTCAGCCAGATCGAACGCATCGAGTTGCTGCGCGGGCCGGCTTCGGCGATCCACGGCGGTGAGGCGCTCGCCGGCGTGCTGAACATCATCACCAAGAAGCCAGTTGGGGCCGGCGTGCAGGGCAGCGCCTATGCCGCGCTTGGGCAGGACAGCTACCGCAAGCTCGGCGGTACGGTCGGCTTCGGCACCGACACGCTGCGTGCCCAGGTGGGCCTGGGCCGCAGCGAGGACGGCAGCAGCAGCAGCGACGCCTCACTGCGGCAGAACACGTTCTCGGGCAGCCTGCGCTACACGCCGGGTGGGGGCCTCGAAGCCGAAGCGTTCGCGCATCGCAACGCGCGCAAGAGCGAGGCGTTTGCTGACGACAGCGGCGGCCCGCGTCTGGCCGTGGTCCGGCAGAAGACGCTGCGCGACTCGACCGACTGGCTGTATGGCGTTCAGGGCGGCATGGGGCTGACGCCGACCCTGCGGCTGCAGGCGAGCGTATCGATCTACGACCGCACTGAGCAGGCCAACAATGCGCCGATCGACGGCGGCGTGCGTTTCCCGGTTCCCGCATTCACCAGCGACACCGACTTTCGGCGCACGGTTGTCAACGCCACCGGCACGCAGCAGCTCGGCCCGGATGCCAGCGTCGTGGTCGGGCTCGAACACCAGATCGAAGATGGCAAGCTGACCAGCGTGGGAGACTTCTTCGGCGCAGGCTCGCCACAAACACTGCCGTTCGACCTGAAGCGCAATACCAACTCGCTGTTCGCAGAAGGCCGGTGGCAGGTGATGCCCGCAATCGCCTTGCAAGCCGGCCTGCGCCACGACAAGGTGGAAGGCCTGAGCGGCGAGACCACGCCGCACCTGGGAGCCGTCTGGAGCCTGCCGAACGGTGCCACCACGATGAAGGCCAGCTATGGTGAGGGCTTCAAGCCGCCCAGCTTCTTTGCGCTGGGCTTCCCGATCGGCGCAAACCCCAACCTTCGCCCGGAGCGAAGCCGAAACCTCGAGGTCACGGCCGCACACCGCATCGATGGCGAAAACACCGGCGTGCATGTCAGCGTGTTCCAGACCACGATCAAGGACTTGGTCGACTTCGACGGCAATACGTTCACGAACGTCAATCGCGGCAAGATCGTCATCAGCGGCGTCGAGCCGACGCTGAAGTGGCAGGTGCTCGACCAGGTGCGCACCCAGCTTGCCCTGACACTGCTGAACATCAGTGAAAAGGACGGCCTGGCCCCGTTGCGCAACCGACCCGAGAAGCGCGCGAGCGCCGCTGTCACCTACGACATCGACAGACGCTCTTCGGTGCTGGCCGCGCTCAATGCCACCGGCGGCTTCCTCGACCGCTCCAACCCCACCGGCGACATCAACCTGGGCGGATTCACGACCATCGACGCCAGCTATTCGATCCGGTTTGGCGCATTGCAGGCCAAGGTGGCAGTCGACAACGTGCTGGACCGCAAATACGAACAGTTCGTCGGCTTCCCTGGTCAGGACCGCAGGCTGCGTGTTGAATTGCGCGGCAGTTTCTGATCAATCCGAGGTCGACGTGGAAAGGGCCCGCACGGCGGGCCCTTTTGATTTCGAGGCTGCAGTTCAGCCTTCAGATCAAGGCGAAAAGCTGTCGCTCTTGATGTAGGCGACCACACTCTTGCGTTGCTCGAGTGTGAATACGTCCTTCCACGGCGGCATCTTGCCGAAGCCGTTCGTGACCCGATCGAAAACGAACTCGGGCGTGTATCCGCCCGGGCTGAGCTTCGGCGCTTTGCCGGGGTAGGCGGCGCGGCCGTGGCAGTGGCGGCATTGCGTGCTCCAGACCTCTCCACCGGCGTCAATGGCAGCCTTGTTGCTGAGATACGCCTTGTCGAATTTGGGCATCGGTTCTTCCGTCGCCGCGGCCTGGGCCCGGCCGGACAAGGGCAGCGCCAGCAACACAACCGCGCCTGCCAGCGACATGAACCGCTTGGCCCCGATACACCTTTTCGTCACCCCAAACTCCTGTAACAACCTGGGCCACTGACCGGGCCCAAATGATTTCGCCACCGCAGCGCATCATGCACCACGGTGGCGAAGCCTTCAAGTCCGGATCAAGGAACGATCTTGTAGATCGTGTCGAGTGAGCCGTTCGGGCCTGTGGTGATCGAGGTCAGCACGTACACCTCGCCCGCGTTGTCTTGCGCGAACGCCAGCACATAGGGTTTCTTGCCCGTCATGTTGGTCACTTCGGCAGTCTCCATCGTCCACTTGCCGTCACCGCCCTTGGAGCCGATGAAGATCTGGCCGTCCATCTCGCCGAACGACTTGCTCCAGTCGCCGAAGATGTACTTACCCTTCCACGCCGCATGCGCGCCGCGATAGACATAACCACCGGCGATCGAGATGCCCTTGCAACCGTTCGGCTTGGCCGTGCAGTTGTTGTACTCGATGATGGCGGGGGTGATGCCTGCCTTGTCGCAGTTCGCAGGGTGATCGTCAGGCTTCTGGTAGTCGAAGCAGCGCATGATGCCCTCGACGCGCCTCCAGCCCGCGTTCTGGCCTTTGCCGATGACTTTGATGGTTTCGTAGCTGTTTTGCTGCACGTCGCCACAGAACAGTTCACCGCTGCCGGTGTCGAACGAACAACGCCACGGATTGCGCAGACCCGACGCCCAGATTTCGGGGTTGATGTCTTTCTTGCCGACGAAGGGATTGTCAGCCGGAATGCCGTAGGGCTTGCCGTCGGTGCGGGTGTCCACGTCGATGCGCAGCATCTTGCCCAGGTTGGTGGTCATGTCCTGGCCGTTGCCGATCGTCACGTTGTGGCCGATGCCCCAGTCGTTCGCGTAGCCGCCATCACCCATCGAGACGTACAGCTTGCCGTCCGGGCCGAAGCCGATCCAGTGGCCGTTGTGGTTGAACTGCGGCCAGGGCGTCGACAGGATGCGCCGTGCGCTGCTCGGGTCGAGCACATTCTTGTCCTTGGAAGAGACCGTGTACTCCTCGACCACGTTGCTGTGGTCGTACCAGAGCATCTGGCCGAGGTCGGAGCCGTAGTCGAGGTGCGCGCTGTACGACACGTAGACCTTGCCGTTGCTCTTGAAGTTCGGGTGCAGCGCAACGCTCAGCAGGCCGCGCTCGTCGAAGTCGTGGTGAAGCTTGGGAATCTTGCTGCGCACGTCGAGCATCGGCGCCGCGCCGAGCTTGCCGTTCTCGAGCACCTGGATGCGGCCGTTCTGCTCAACGATGAGCATGCGGTTTTCACCCGGCACCTGAACCATGGCCAGCGGCGTATTCACGCCTGAGACCACTTTTTCCAGTTTGATCTTGGCTTGCGCCATCGCCGACCCGCCAGCCAGCGCGAGCACTGCCGACGTGACCAGGGATGCGGCTACTTTCAGAGCTTTCATCGGTCTCCTCCAGGGTTGTGGATTTGAATCAATTGCACATCAATCCGCCGGCGGTTGACGTGCTTCTAGCTCACACTGCCACCGGCACAGACCGGCCGCCCAGGGGCAAAGCCGTCCCTGTTGAACAGGGCGAAGTAAGACTAAGCAACCGCTCGGCATATTTCATGGGGACTTACACGTAGTTGTGGCGCAGGCGCTGCAACTGCGCGCCCAAGAAGTGTTCCAAAGCGACACAAATCAAGGGCGGGTGGCTGACGATCAACCCGCGACTGTGATCACAGCTTCAGGGTTCACCGTCCCAGTAGTCAAGATCGTCACTGTCGCGGTGCATGCGCGCGAAACCGTACGGGTCGGCGTCGCGCGTCGTGCTGGCCAGGTACTTCCCGGAATCGGGGTACTCGACGATCTCGGGGCTTTCCTTGGTGCTGATCGACAGGTACTTGAGCGGTGCCGCCGAGTCGTTGATGATCTGGTGCGGATAGTCGGGCCCCGGCGGGATGAACACCACATCGCCGCTGATCAGGGGCAGCATTTCGTCGGCAATGCGAAGCGTGGCGCTGCCTTCGAGGATCACGAACAGTTCTTCCTGCGCATAGTGGAAGTGGTAGGGGCAGGCGCGTTGGCCAGGTGCCACGATGTCGACGCTGAGGCCCAGTTTGGTCGCCGCGGTGCCGCGCGCCAGCCTGGCACACAGGGTTTCGTACAGCGGTTCGCGCTTTTCGAGCGTCTTGTCGATCGTCTCGAAATTGCGGATCAGCCGGGCCCGGAGTTTCTGCGCCGTCGTCACCATGGTGATTTCCAGTTGGAGCAAGAAGCCGCATGATGCATGCGCAAGGCCCGGCGCCCGATCCGGGCTGACCCGGGGGCGTTGCCGCACAATCGCCGGTCGGCTCTCGCCGCAGCTGCAGGTCAGCCCTTGAACAGCCTCTTCGTCCTCCTTGGCATCGAATCCTGGAAACATTTGCTGGGCAACCTGCTGTTACCGCCCGTGCCCTGGTTGGTCTTGATCCTGATCGGCCTCTGGCAGATGGGGCGGCACCGCCGCGGCGGCATGGCAGCCGCCTTGTCCGGCGTCGTCTTGCTCTGGCTGAGCGCCTGCTCAGGCACGGGCTACTGGCTGTCCAAGGCGTTGCTGGCGCCGCCGCCTGAGGTCAGCCCGCAACGCATTGAAGCGCTGCGGGCGCTGGCCAAGACCGGGCCGAAGTCTGCCATCGTGGTGCTGGGCGGTGGAACCGAGCCGTTCGCACCGGAATACGGCGCCACCAACCTGGGCCCCAATTCGGCCGAGCGGCTGCGCTACGGCGTCTGGCTCGCGCGCGCCACCGGGTTGCCGCTCGCATTCAGCGGCGGCGTCGGCTGGGCTCAGGAGGGCACACAGAGTGAAGCGGAGGTGGCGCAACGCGTCGCCAAGGCGGAATTCGGCCTGAACCTGCAGTGGGCCGAGGCACAGTCTCGCGACACGCGCGAAAACGCCGTGCGCAGCGTCGCACTGCTGCGCGCTGCAGGCGTTCAACACCTGCTGGTTGTCACCCACGACTGGCACATGCCGCGGGCGTTGCGTGCCTTCAGGCGCACCGCCGGCGAGGGGTTGGTCATCGAAGCGGCACCGATGTCGCTGGCGGACAGTTACCGAATGCCCCGCAATGCCTGGCTGCCATCCACCCAGGGCATCACCCACGTGCGGCACGTGCTGCACGAACTGCTGGGCCTGTTGGCGGGGGCCTGAACGCAGCCGGCCTGGGCACAGCACCGGCGCATCGCGCCGGACGCGTTGTCTCAGCGGCGTGCCGATTCTTCGATGAACTCCTCGAGCAGCCGCTTGAGTTGCGCCGTCTTGCGCTGCCCGAGCGCTTCTTCCACCTCGCCATGGTGCGAGTCAACGCTTTTCTTCAGCCGCACGACCGTGGCCAGGCCCCGATTGCTGATGTAGACCAGCACCTTGCGGCTGTCCAGCGGGTCGGAGGCGCGCTGCACCAGACTTCGGCTGACCAGTTTGTCGATGTTCTTCGTCAGTGCAGGGTGATTCAGCAGCACCAATTCGGCCAGCTCCCCCATCGAACGCCCCTGCTCGTCAGAGAGCACCTGAAGGATGCGCCAGTGTTCCTCGGTCACGTCTTCGGCGGCGATCGACTGCGCCAGCCCCAGGCGCATGCGGCGGTTTGCCGAGGCGAGCAGATAGGCCAGGTACTGCGACAGGTCTTGGTCAGGCATGGCACGAATCGCGCTAGGCTGGGATATCTCGGGTTGGCTCGATCATAGGAGCTTTCCCTAGAAAGCAAGGCAGGGAAGTCTGCGAAGCTTGCGCCTTCAACGGCTGTCACCGGCCCGGCATGGGGAAACTTGATTTGTCGACGTCTGACTTGTTGCCCCAGCCCGCCTCGGGACCACCGAAGCCCAGACCACCCTGGCTTGAGCGCGGCGTGCGTGCGCCGGCCGGCAGCCTGTTGCGGCCGAAGTGGGCGCGGCGCGAGCTGAACATCGCGCTGTGCGTGCCAATGGGGGGCTCGGCGGGCATCTGGGGCCCGTCGGCGCTCGCATCGGCCGAGCTCGCGGTGGCCGAGTTGAACGCTGCCGACGGCATGGCCGGGCATGAATGCCACCTGATCACGGTGAACGCGGCAGACAACGACCCCGACATCGAGGCCAACCTGCTCGAACTGGTGGGTTCGGGCGAGGTCGACGCGCTCGTGGGCCTGCACACCAGCGCGGTGCGACAGCGCATCGTGCGTGCCGTCGGCGGCCGGTTGCCGTTCGTCTACACCCCGCTCTACGAAGGCGGCGAGCGCACGCCGGGTGTGTTCGCCATCGGCGAAACCAGCGCCCAGCAGTTGCGCCCGGTGATTCGCTGGCTGAGCGAGCGCAAGCGCCCGAAGCGCTGGTATTTCCTCGGCAACGACTACGTCTGGCCGCACGTGGCGCACCGCGTGGCCCACCGCTGCGTCAGCGCCGGCGGCGCCAGCGTGCTCGGTGAGAAGTTCCTGCCCTTCGGGACCACCGACTACTCGCAGGTCCTGGACGAGATTCGGCGCCTGCGCTGCGACGCGGTGATGCTGTCGCTGATCGGCCAGGACGAGGTGGACTTCAACCGCGCCTTCGGCCGCGCCGGCCTGTCGCGCAGTGCGCTGCGCTTGTCCAGCGTGCTGGCGGAAAACGAACTGCTGGGCATCGGTGCCGAGAACACCGAAAACCTGTTCGTCACCGCCGGCTACTTCGCCGACCTCGATACCGACGCCAACCTCGCCTTCAAGCAGCGCTACCACGGCCGCTTCGGCCAGCGCGCGCCGACGCTCAATACCTTCGGGCAGTCAACCTACGAAGGCGTTCATTTTCTCGCGTCGGTGTTCGATGCAGAGCAGCACCGGCCGGCCTGCTGGGCCGATCTGGGACAGCGCGCCCTGCCCCATGCGAGCGCACGCGACGTCGAACAGACCAGCGCCGGGACGCGCCGCCTGCCGATCTACCTTGCGCAGGCCGATGGCCACGCGTTCCGCCTCATTGCGCGGCTTTGACGAAGGCCTGCAGGCCCCGCTGCGGTGCCATCGTGCTGGCCCTGAATTTGCTTTCCCAGGCAATCAAACTGATTGACTTCCAAAATATCCGCTCCCACAATCGTTTGGCTTTCGTGCTGGTACAGGATTAAACATGCTGGTTCTCGCCTGGTTGCTCGGCATCATCGTCGTGGTCGTCGTGATCACCGTGGTGGTGATTTTCCTCAGCCGTTTCTACCGCAAGTCGACCCGCGACGTGGCGATCATCCGCACCGGTTTCGGCGGCCAGCGCACCGTGATCTCGGGCGGCTTTCTGGCGCTGCCATTCCTGCACAAGGTCGACGAGATCAACATGCGCACGATCCGCGTCGAGGTCAAGCGCGCGGGCGAAAAATCGCTGATCACGGAAGACCGCATGCGCGTCGATGCCGAGCTCGAGTTCTATGTGCGCGTGCAACCCACCATCGAAGGCGTGGCCACCGCCGCGCAGGCGCTCGGCTCGAAGGCATTCACACCCGACGGCATTCGCAACATGCTCGAGGGCCGCTTCATCGACGCAGTGCAGGCGATCGCGGCGAGCGAAAAGATGGACACGCTGCACGAAAAGCGTGCAGAGTTCGTCGCCAAAGTGTCCAGCCTGCTGCGCGACAACTTGGCGCAGAACGGCATCCTGCTCGATTCGGTGTCGCTCACGCGCCTGGACCAGGCGGCGTTCGCTTCGCTCGACGAAAACAACGCGTTCAACGCCGTCGGTATGCGCCGCCTCGCCGAAATCATCGCGGTGAACAAGAAGAAGCGCGCCGAAGTCGAGGCCGACGCCGACATCTCGGTGCGCCAGACTTTGCTCGACGCGACAAAACAGCGCCTGCTGCTGGGCAAGGAAGAAGAACAGGCGCAGATCAACCAGCGCATGGAAATCGAGAAGATCAAGGCGGCGAGCGACGCCGAGACCACGCGGGCACGTGAACAAGCCATGGTCGCGTCGGAAGACGCGCGCATCACCCGCGAGCAGGACACGCGTACGCGCGAAATCCAGAAGTCGCGCGAATTGCGAAAGCTCGAAATCGAATCGCAGCTGAACTCGGAAATCCGCAAGGTCGACAGCGCGATCCAACTGGCTGGCAAACACGTCGAAGAAGCGCGTGCCCAGGCCGCCGCCGAGTTGGCGCGCACCGAAGTGATCCTTGCGCAGGAGCAGGTCCAGACCGACCGTGAACGCGCCGTCGCCGATCGTTCCCGCGAAATGGCGGGCAAGCGCGTCGCCGAGGCCGGCGAAGTCGCCGAAGCGAACGCTGCCACCGAAGCTGCCGTGCTGCTCAAGCGCGCACGCGCCGAAAGCGAAGCCACGCGCACTCGCGCAGACGCCGAGCGGCTGCGCATGTTGGCCGAATCGGAAGGGTCACGCGCAATGATCGCTTCCGAGAATTCACTCAGCGAATCGCTGATGAGCATGAAGCTCGAGAAGTACCGGCTCGACCGGATTCCCGACATCCTGCAGCAGATGATGAAGCCGGTGGAAAAGATCGACAGCATCCGCATCCATCAGGTCAGCGGTTTCGGCTCCAGCAGCGGCGCGCCCGCCAGTGCCGGCGCGGGAAGCGGCGACGCTGGCAGCAACAAGCCGCCGGTGACGCAGGTGATGGACAGCATCATGGGCATGGCGCTGCAGCTGCCTGCGCTGAAGAGCATTGGCGACCAGATCGGCGTCGACTTCTCGTCGGCCGTCAACATCACGCCGCCCAAGACCCCGCCCGACAAACCGGCTTCATGAGCCGGCCTTCGCAAACCGGCGCGATGTGCCGGCCTTCGTCTCGAACGCGGCTGCGTTCGCTCTGTTCCCGGTTCCCCTACTCAATCCCACTGGAGATGACAGCATGACCCCTTCCCGCCGCCGCTTTCTCGCTTCGTCCGGCTCGGCCGCCGGCCTGACCGTTCTGGGCTCGACGATTCCGTTCGAACTGGCGCTGGCACAGGGCTCACCCATCAAGCTCGGCTCGGTGCTCGACAACTCGGGCAACCTCGACGCCTATGGCAAGCCGATGGTGATGGCCACGCAGTTGGCGGCCGAAGAAATCAACGCCGCGGGTGGGCTGCTGGGCCGCAAGATCGAAGTCAAGCAGTACGACTCGCAGTCCGACATTGCGCTGTACACCAAGTTCGCACAACAACTCTCGCGCGACGACAAGGTCGACGTGGTGCACGGCGGCATCACCAGCGCCTCGCGCGAGGCGATCCGCCAGACCTTCAAGCGTGCCAACACGCTGTACTTCTACAACGTGCTGTACGAAGGCGGCGTGTGCGACCGCAACGTGGTGTGCACCGGCACCACGCCGGGCCAGGCGGTCGAGCCGATCGTCGAAATTGCGCTGAAGCAGTGGGGCAAGACCGCCTACGTCCTGGCTGCCGACTACAACTACGGCCAGATCACCGCGAAGTGGGTGGCGCACTACATCGCCCAGGGCAAGGGGAAGACGCTGAAGACCGACTTCTTCCCGCTCGACGTGGCCGACTTCGGCTCGACGATCGCGAAGATCCAGCAGGAAAAGCCAGCCTTCGTCGTCTCGGCGCTGGTGGGCGGCGCGCACATGTCGTTCTACCGCCAGTGGGCGGCGTCGGGCATGAACAAGAAGATTCCGCTGTGCTCGACCACCTTCGGCGTGGGCAACGAGCATTTGGCGCTGTCACCTGCCGAAGGCGACGGCATCCTGATTGCCGGCAACTACAGCCAGGAGTCTGCCGACCCTGCCAACAAGGAATTCCTCGCCAAATGGGCGAAACGTTTCGGCGACACCAAGGTGGTGCACGAGATCGCCGTATCGCAGTACCAGGGCATCATGCTGTGGGCCGCGTGCGTGAAGAAGGCCGGCTCGATGGACCGCGAGAAGATGCTCGCCGCGATCGAGTCCGGCGTCAGCATCCAGGGCCCCGGCGGCAAGGTCACGCTCGAACCGAAGACGCATCACGCCATCCTCGACATCAAGGTGATGGAAGTGAAGGGCCAGAAGCTGACGATCAAGCAGGAGTTCAAGGCACGCCAGCCGTCCGACACCGCGCAGTTCTGCGACCTGATCA
>JANNKS010000397.1:0-19366 GCA_031396425.1 Rhizobacter sp.
GTACCGCGTTCACATCTGCCGCCACCTTGAGGCGCGGCGCGAACGCCAGGTCGGCCGCCGACACCACCTGCACGCCGGCGGCAGCGCAGGCCAACACCACGTCGGCCTGGCCCAGCGACGTGCGAAGCGCGGCGCGGTCGCCCGCCGACACGCCGTGCAGCGTGGCTCCAAAACGCCTGCCGGTGTCCTGCGCGGCTTCTTCCGCCACATCAATGCCATGGCGGCTCGACAGCCAGACGTTCGCGCCGGCCTGCGCGGCCAACACGCCGGCGATGCGCCCGACCGGCCCGGTGCCGCCCAGCACCACCACGTTCAGGCCAGCCAGCCCCGTGGCGTGGCGCTTCAACAGCGCGGCCTCGACGCACGCCACCATCGCCGCCGCAGTCGTGAACGAGCCGCTCGGGTCGGCCATCAGCGAGACCACAAAAGGGCTCACCATGGCCTTGCGGGCGCGTTCGAGCATGTCCGCGGCAAGCAGCACGTCGCGCCCGCCGAGAAAGATGCCGGTGCGCGCCACGCCTTTGGGTCCGCGCGAAAAGATCGTGTCCTGCGTCAGGCCGGCGATCGCATCCAGGCCGACATCGCTGTAGGGCACCACCATCTGGTAACCCGCATCAGCGGCCATGTTGATGTCGAACGGGCTCATCTGGCGGCCCGGCGTGAACATGTGGAGGATGAAGGGGCGTTCCATGGTGTTTCGCAGTTCCGAGGGTGAATGAACGATGAAAGAAATCAACTCGACGCGTTGCCGCTGATTGCGGCGCCGCGGTTGCGACAGCCGACGACGCGCAATTCCAGCGCGGCATCGACCATGCCGGCGCAGCGCGCCGCATCGACCTGCTGCTGCGCGGCTGCGGCGCTGGGAAAAATCGCAAAGCCGGTCGGGCCCCAGGAGCTCTGGCCGATGGCCGCCATGTCGATGGGGCCGGCTCCTCCTGTTGTGCCGCTGGCCCCGCGCATCCCGCGCATCAGACGGCCCACTGCCGGGCTGGTCCAGGCGCTGCCGCCCTGGGCCGGGGCAAAGTGCTCGCCCAGCAGATCCTGAACGCGGTTGATGCCGGCGGCGAAGGCGGCAAAGTCCGCCGTCGCCGCGCCCGGAAGCACCTGCATCAATACCCGGTGGCAGATGTCAGCCGCCTGCGTTTGCGCGAACGGCGCCAGCCTGGCGATGGCCTGGCGCTCGTGCACCCCAGACAGCCCCTCGAGCCGGGTGTCGAGCACCACCACCGCGCGCCAGGCTGCCGGCATCGCCACGCGTGCCAGCAGCGGCGCGGGCACACCGTCGGCGCTGGGCCCGCCGTCGACCAGCAGACCGCCCTCGTCGAAGCCGGCGATGCCGATGCCCGAACGCTGCCCGCGCCCGAGCCAGAGGGCCAGCTGCGCGGTGGGCAGCTCCAACCCGTGCAAACGCGCGAAGCCGCGCCCCAACGCCAACGCAAGCTGGGTGCCCGAGCCAAAACCGGCGTGTGCCGGCAGCACGCGAAGCAGGCGCAATGCCAGTGGTGCGTGCAGCCCCGTGTGCCGGCGCAGCAGTGCAAGGCAGGAGGCGGTGCGTTCGAGTTCGGCCTCAGCCGCCGGGCCGTCCGCCGCCAATGCATCTGCGCCGGCGAACCGCATGTGCAGCTCGGTTTCGAAGCCTTCGATCATCAGGCCCAGGCTGCCGAAACGCCGCCCGAGCGTGCCGGAGGGGTCGAGAAACCCCAGGTGCAGCCGGCCTGGCGCGTTTACGCTGACCACCTTTGAATCAGCCCGCACGTCGAATGGCGAAAAAGCACCCACCGGATGAAAGTTGTCGCGCAAAACAGGCAAGCATAGCGGCACGATAGCAAGGTCCGTTCCGCGGACCGAAGCGCGACGCCACGCGCCGCGTCGCGGGCGACCACGCTGCGGTGTCCCATCTACGGGACAGATTGCCAGCGCAACGAGCATCGGCACGCGCGACGCGTCGAGCATCGGTAGCGGCCCGGGAACGCACGCCGTGACGTAGTTCGCAGGCGCGTGAAGCCGCCGCGGCTGCCTCAGCGAGTGCCGCAGTCATGACCACTAGACTCGCCCGCAAAGGGGGATCGCCATGCAGGGAAGGAAGGCTTGGGTCTGGTTGGGTGCGATCGTTGTCGTGGCGGTGACGGCATCAGCGGCGATGGCTCAAACGTATCGATGCCGCAGTGGCCAGTCGACCTATCTCTCCGAGCGCCCGTGTACTACAGGCGCGGGCAGCAAGATCAGCGTGTACGGGCCCGAAACCTCGCGTTACACGCCACCCGGCCCCTCCCACCCGGCGTCCGTTGGCAAAGCGCCGGAACACCTGGGGTACCTGAGTCCGGAGTGCGCGACGCTGAACGATGCGATTCGAACTGCGCCGGCGCGCGGTGTGAACTACAAGGTGATCGGCGATCTGCGCACCGAATACCAGGCCAAATGTTCGGAAGATGATTCGGAAGCGCGCCAGATCGTCTCGAAGGAACGAAGTGAAAAGGTAATGGCGCGCCGCTCCGAACAAGCAGCGCGAAAGGCCGACCAGGAGCAAACCCAACGTGAGCGCGAGCAATGCCACGAACTGCTTCGAATCCTGCACGGCAAGCGGCAGCGCCTGCCGCAGATGAATGCCGGCGAGAAGACTGACCACGAGCGTTCAGAGGCGAACTACCGTGACCGCTGCGCCCCGCGCTGAAACGGGTTTCTCGCTCATCGAACTGCTTGCGGTGATGGCCGTCATGGCCATCCTGGCGGCGCTGGCCGTGCCCAGCATGATGGATCGGGTCGTGCGCGACCAGATCGTCGAGGCGGCGAAGCTCGCGGAGATCGCCAAGGGGCCGGTGGCGAGCCGCTGGTCGGCCACCGGCGCATTGCCGAACGACAACGCCGCGGCCGGCCTGCCCAACGCGGACAAGATCGTCAGCAACCTGGTCAGCGCGGTGGCGATCGAGGCGGGGGCCATTCACGTGACGTTCGGCAACCGCGCGAGTGCCGCGATCCTGGGCAAGACGCTCACGCTGCGCCCGGCCGTGGTCGAAGGCGAAACGATCGTCCCGGTCGCCTGGGTCTGCGCCGCAGCTTCGGCGCCCCTGAAGATGACGCTGCGCGGCGTGGACCGCAGCGACGTGGCGTCCCGCTACCTGCCCATGAATTGCCGGCCCGGCTGATCCCTGGTGAGCCGTGCGCCCGAGTCGGCGGCAGGCCGGATCTCTCGCGGGCTCAGTCGTACTTCAAGTACTTGAAGCGCGCATCGTCGGGCGTGCCTTCCAGCACCGCACCCTCCTCAGTGCCCGGCTGCCACATCAACACCTCCTCGATCTTGCGCGCCAGCGCGAAGTCTTTTTCGGTGATGCCCTTGGCGGCATGGTTCATCAACTTGACCGTGACGAAGGCATACGACACCGTCAGGTCCGGGTGATGCCAGGCCGCTTCGGCCAGGTGGCCGACGGTGTTCACCACCATCAGCGTGGCCTTCCAGCCACTCGTCTTGTACTTGCGGCGGATCCAGCCGTCTTCGAAGGTCCACTTCGGCAGTTCGGCCTGCAGCCGCGCCTGAACCTCTTCAGCCGGGTAGACCTCGTCGGCCGTCTTCTTGCGCCATTGCGTCATGGGTGCTCCTGTGATGTGCTGACGAACTCGTGACGATCGCATGCCTGGCGCCGCGAAGCAAGGCCGGCGCTCAACAGGGATACTCGCCACCCATCATGGCGAGCGCGGCGTTTCTCAAGTTGCTGGTGATGTTCATCGTCGTCGCGCTCGGCTGGCTGGCCGGCCGCTGGCGCCTGCTGGGGGTGGGCACTGGCACGAACGACGCGTCACGCGTGTTGTCGAATGCGGCGTTCTACATCTTCATTCCGGCGCTGCTGTTCCGAACCGCCGCCCGGCTCGACATCGCGCACCTGCCCTGGGCCACCCTGCAGGCCTTTTTCGCGCCGATGCTGCTCGTGATGTTGCTCGTTTACGCCGCGCAGAAACGGCGCAACCGGCGTCGGCCGCGCGGCGTGGCGGCCCCCACCGTGCGGGCGATCTCGGCCGGCTACGGCAACCTGGTGCAGGTCGGCCTGCCGTTTTCCGCCGCGCTGTTCGGCGAAGCGGGCCTGGCCTTGCACATCACGATCATCAGCGTGCACGGGCTGTTGTTCCTGACCGTGTTCACGGCGCTGGTCGAACTCGATCTGGCGCGCGAACGACGCCGCCTCGGGCAAGGCGACGCGCTCCTCGGCCAGACCTTGCTGATCACGGCGCGCAGCACCGTCGTGCACCCGGTCGTCACGCCGGTGCTGGCGGGCCTGCTCTACAACGCCACCGGGGCGGGCTTGCCGGCGGTGCTGGACGAAGTGCTGCTGATGCTCGGCCAGGCGGTGGTGCCGATGTGCCTGGTGCTGATCGGCCTGTCTCTCGCCGCCTATGGCATTCGCGGCGCGGTGCGTGGCGCGATCAGCCTGGCGGCGATCAAGCTGCTGCTCGCGCCGGCTGCCGTGCTGGTGCTCGGCCACGGGCTGCTGGGCCTGGGCGGATTGCCGCTCGCCGTGGTCGTGATGGCCGCGGCGCTGCCGGTCGGCTCGAACGCGCTGATCTTCGCGCAACGGTATGAAACGCTGGAAGGCGAGGCGACGGCGGCGATCGTGCTCTCGTCCTTGGCGTTCGTTGCCACCGCGCCGCTCTGGCTCGCCGTCCTGCAGCGCCTGAACTGAGCGGCCAAGGCCCGGATCCGGAGCTGGGGCATGATGCGCGTTTGCGCCGATCCCGGCCCCGCACAGGAGACCCCATGACATCGAGCCGTTCGATTTCACTCGTCGCCCCCTTGTTCGCCGCGACCTCAGCGGCCCAGGCGGGTGGCTTCAGCCTGAGCAGCCCGACCATCAAACCCGGCAGCACGCTCACCGAGGCGCATGTGTTCAAGGGTTTCGGCTGCGACGGCAGGAACATCTCGCCGGCGCTGAAGTGGAGTGGCGCGCCGAAAGACACGCGCAGCTTCGCAGTGCAGGTGTACGACCCGGATGCGCCCACCGGTTCGGGCTGGTGGCACTGGGTCGTCTACAACGTGCCGGCCAGCGCCACCGAACTCGCCGAAGGCGCCGGTACGCCGGATGGCAAGGGCCTGCCGGCCGGCAGCCTGCAAGGTCGCACCGACTTCGGCGCGCCCGGTTTCGGCGGCGCCTGCCCGCCCAAGGGCAACAAGCCGCACCGCTACATCTTCACGGTGCACGCGCTGAAGACGGAAAAGCTCGAAGTCCCGCCCGATGCGACCGCCGCGCTGATCGGATTCATGGTGAACGCGAACAGCCTGGGCACGGCCAGCTTTACCGCCAAATACGGGCGCTGAGCACGGCGCGACGAGCGGCACGGGGCCGCTTTCTTGCGACAATCCGGCCCATGAGCCCCGCCGACATGCAAGCCAACATTGCCCACATGGGCGCGGCAGCGCGCGCTGCCAGCCGCAGGATGGCGGCGGCATCCACGGCCACCAAGGATGCCGCATTGCGGGCCCTGGCATCGGCCCTGCGCAGCCAGCATGCAGCGTTGGCTGCTGCGAATGCGATCGACATCGAAGCGGCGCAGGCCGCCGGGCTGGCCGCGCCGCTGGTGGACCGGTTGCGACTGACGCCGAAGATCATCGACACGGTGGCGCAGGGCTGTGACGAAATCGCCGCGATGCCCGACCCGGTGGGCGAAATCAGCAACCTGCGTCAACGGCCGAGCGGCATTCAGGTCGGCCAGATGCGGGTGCCGCTGGGCGTGTTCGGCATGATCTACGAGAGCCGGCCGAACGTGACGATCGAAGCCGCGTCGCTCGCCATCAAGAGCGGCAATGCCTGCATCCTGCGTGGCGGCTCGGAGGCGATCTATTCCAACCTGGCGCTGTGGCGGCTCGTGCAAGTCGCCTTGCAGCAGGCCGGCCTGCCGCCCGACGCGGTGCAACTGGTGCAAACCACCGACCGCGCCGCGGTGGGCGTGCTGATCAGCTCGCCCGAAGCGGTGGACGTGATCATCCCGCGCGGCGGCAAGGGGTTGATCGAACGCATCAGCCGCGAGGCCAAGGTGCCGGTCATCAAACACCTCGACGGCAACTGCCACGTCTACGTCGATGCGCAGGCCGACCTCGAGCTGGCGCTGCGCGTCACCGACAACGCGAAGACGCAGAAATACAGCCCCTGCAACGCCGCCGAATCGCTGCTGGTGCATGAACAGATCGCGCCGGCGTTCCTGCCGCGCATCGGCGCCGTCTTCGCCGCCAAGGGCGTGGAGATGCGCGGTGACGCCGCAGCGCTCGCGTGGCTGAAGGACGTGCCGAACGCGCACCTGGCGCCAGCCAGCGAAGCCGACTGGAGCGAGGAATACCTGGCGCCCATCATCAGCGTGAAAGTGGTCGCCAGCCTCGACGAAGCGATGGACCACATCAACCGCTACGGCTCGCACCACACCGACGCCATCCTCACCGACAGCCACGCCCACGCGATGCGCTTCCTGCGTGAGGTCGATTCGGCCAGCGTGATGGTCAATACCAGCACCCGGTTCGCCGACGGCTTCGAATACGGCCTGGGTGCCGAGATCGGCATCAGCACCGACAAGCTGCATGCGCGCGGGCCGGTGGGCCTGGAGGGCCTGACGTCGATGAAATGGGTGGTGCTCGGGCACGGCGAAGTGCGCAGCTGAACACGGCACGAGCCGAACCGCCCGCGCAAACGCGAACCCCCGGGCAAAAACCTCCGTGAACTGCAGCCATCGCCCCGAATGACCCCCATCGATGGGCCCGCGAAGGGCGCGACCCCGGCCTTGGCGCCGCGCGACCCGCGCCGCGCGCTGGTGCTGTTCTCGGGCGGCCAGGACTCCACCGCCTGCCTGGCGTGGGCGCTGCAGCGCTTCGCACAAGTCGAAACGGTCGGCTTCGACTACGGCCAGCGCCATCGCGTCGAACTCGAGTGCCGCATCACCGTGATCGCCCGATTGCGCCAGCAGTTTCCGGAGTGGGCAGCTCGGTTGGGGCCCGACCACCTGCTCGACCTGAACGTGCTGGGGCAGATTTCCAGCAGCGCGCTCACCGATGCGCGCGCGATCGAACTCGACGCGACCGGCCTGCCCAACACCTTCGTGCCGGCGCGCAACCTGATGTTCTTCACGCTGGCGTCGGCGCTGGCGTATCGGCGCAGCTTGAACGTGCTGGTCGGCGGCATGTGCGAGACCGACTATTCCGGCTATCCGGATTGCCGCGACAACACCCTCAAGGCCCTGCAGGTGGCGATCAGCCTGGGCCTGGACGCGCCGATGACGATCGAGACACCGTTGATGTGGCTGAACAAGGCCCAGACCTGGGCGCTCGCCGAGCAGCTCGGCGGCGCTGCGCTGGTGGCGCTGACCGTCGAACACACGCACACCTGCTACCTCGGCGAGCGCAGCCTGCGCCACGCCTGGGGTCACGGCTGCGGCACCTGCCCGGCGTGCGAGCTGCGGCGCACCGGCCATGCCGAGTGGCGAGCAGATCGCATGGGCGCGGGGTGAAACCCACTGCAGGCGCTGCCACACCCATCGCGGGGTTCGGCCGGCACAGGCTGGCTGACGTAGAGTCGCGCCTGATGAGCCCTCTCCTTGTCACGTTCTGGGTACTTGCCGCCGTCACGCTGTTCTGGGCCGTCGGGGCCTACAACCGCCTGGTGCGGTTGCGCAACGTGATCCTGCACCGCTTCGCGCCGGTCGACGAGCAACTCGCCAGCCGAAGCGCCTTGCTGCAGCGCCAGCTTGACACGTTGGCGGCGCAAGGCGGCGTGCCACCGCGCGACGTCGACGCGTTGCGCGCCGCACGCCTGCAGGTCGACGCCGCCTGGGAGGCGGCGCGGCGCCGCCCCGGCGCGGTGGGGGCGATCAACAGCCTGCGCCTGGCGCTTCAGATTCAGGCGCAGGTCCGCGAACGCCTCGTGGCCGAACCCGGCGCGGCGCCCGAACTCGACGCCCTGCGCGCGGAACTGGCGGCTTGCGACAATGCACTGCGCTTCGCCCAGGAGCAGTTCAACAACGCGGTTCTGGAGTACAACGCGGCGGTGCGCCAATTTCCCACCGGGCTGCTTGCCGCGATGTTCCAGTTTCGAAGCGCCATGCCGCTGTAGGCCAACGCCTTCTCTCACCGACTCACGAACAGGCCAGCATGTCTGCCCCCGAACCCGACACCGACCCGGCGCCCACGCCCAGCCCGGCCGACAGCGCATCGGGCACCGCGTCGACGGACCGGCTGCTGCAGGCGATCGGCCCGCGCGAGTTGCGCTGCGCCTTGCTGGCGCTGCTGCTGCCGCCGGGCAGCCGCCGCGCGATGGCGAGCTGGCAGGGCGAAACCATGGACGAGACGCCCTATTCGACGCAACTGCGCGACGAGGCCGTGGCCCTGCCCGCGACCGCGCGGCTGCCCTGGTTCGAACGCCTGCTGGTGCGCATGGCGGCCCAGCCGGCCGCCGAACGCAAGGCCCTGCTGGAGTCGACCCGGCGCGTTGTCAGCGCGCGCGGTTCGGTGCAGGCGATCGATACGCTGCACTGGCTGGTGATGCGCCGGCGGCTGAGCCCGCCGCCGCCGCAGGCGCTCGCCGCAAGCGCCGACTCGGGCTTCTCGAAACTGCCCGAATCCGACGTCTATCCGATTGCGCGCTACAGCGCCTTCCTGTCACGCATGGTGCCGGTCGACTCGCCCGACGGCGAAGGCGGCGCCGCCTGGTATGCCAGCGTGATGATGCGCTGGCAACTGCGCGTCGAGGTGCCGGCCCAATTGCCGCTGCCCGATTCCGACGCGGTGGTGCAGGCCCTGCAGCATGTCGCCGGCCTGCCCTGGATGCAGCGCCCGGTGCTGATGCGCGAATGGGTCAGCAACGCCCTCAAGCACAGCCCGCCCGAAGGCCTGTCGGCCTGCGCCGCGGACGCGCTGCGCATGAGCTGCACGCTCCTGGATACCCCGCTTCCGCCCGATCTTTCGAGGCACTACATTGAGCCCTACCCGTGAAAGGCTGAGGGTCCTCAATGGACACGCGCAATCAATTCGGCAGCCCGCTGTACCTGCTGGAACGCTCCGACGTTGGCGTGGTGCAGCTCGACCATGACCTGAAAGTCGTCGCGATGAACAGCTTCGCCCGGCGCGCATTGCCGGTCGAAGACAAGCAGCCGTTCGAGAAGATGGTGCTGTCGTTCCACCCCGAACGTTCGCAAGCGAAGGTCAAGTTCCTGCTCGACCAGGCCGAATGCCCGGTGAGCAACCCGCCGCCGATGACGATGATCATCAACATCCCCGAGCGGGTGTTGCTCATCAAGGTCACCAAACTGGCCGACATGCGCGGCGACACCACCGGCTACACGCTGATCTTCTACGACATCACCGATGTGGTGAGCAGCGAAGAGCCGGCCTCGCACAAGCCGCAGGCGAAGCGCCTGCTGCAGAAAATCCCGACCGTGTCGGCGAACCGCATCGTGCTCGTCAGCGCCGACGAAGTGACCCACGTCCGCGCCGAAGGGCACTACACCTGGGTGACCACGGCTGCCGGCTCGAGCTTTTGCAACCTCAACATCAGCGACCTGGCCGAGCGGCTCGACCCGGCGAGCTTCCTGCGCATTCATCGCAGCTACCTCGCGAACCTGGAATTCGCCGAACAGATCGTGCGTGACGACGGCAAAGTCAGCCTCAAGCTGCGCGGCGACAGCAACGCGCTGCCGGTGTCACGCACCAGCGTGCCGCGCCTGTTGGAGCGCCTGGGCATCACCGAAAGCGACGGCGCGCGGTAGCAGCGCGCCGTCGGGGTGCCGCGGGCCTTCGGGTTTTCCCGATGCGCCAGTGGGCACGTCGCATTTCATGGCGCAAGCCGCGCCATTCGTGCGCGGCGCAGGGGCATTCGTGCAGGCGCTGAGCCGGTTCGCGCGATTCGGCCAAACTCGGCGCCACCTTATTCCAGGTCAACGTCCGGCCCGCATCGGCGCCGGCCGAACACTGCCAAGGAGACCGCAACGATGATTCCTCCCGCCTTTGACTACCACGCGCCCCAGTCGGTGGCCGACGCGATCCGGCTGCTCGGCAGCCTGGGCGCCGACGCCAAGCTGCTGGCCGGTGGCCACAGCCTGCTGCCGATGATGAAGCTGCGCTTCGCCCAGCCGGCGCACCTGATCGACCTGAACCGCATCGCCGCGCTGCGCGGCATCCGCGAAGACGGCGGCACCATCGTGATCGGCGCGATGACGGTCGAAAACGACCTGATCGCCTCGAAACTGCTGCACAGCAAGCTGCCGCTGCTGCCCGAAGCGGCGCTGCTGATCGCCGACCCGCAGGTGCGCAACCGCGGCACCATCGGCGGCGACATCGCGCATGGCGACCCGGGCAACGACCACCCGGCGATCGCGATCGCCCTCGACGCAACCTTCATGCTCGAGGGGCCGAAGGGCGAACGCCAGGTGCGCGCCGATGCGTTCTTCCACGGCACCTACATGACGGAGATGGCCGAGAACGAAATCCTCACCGCGATCCGCATCCCGGCCTTTGCGCCCAAGACCGGCTACGCGTACGAGAAGCTCAAGCGCAAGACCGGTGACTGGGCCACTGCCGCCGCCGCCGTTGTGCTGCGCATCACTGCGGGCCAGGTCAGCCACGTGCGCATCGCGCTGACCAACCTGGCACCGACCGCGTTGCGCGCCAGCGCCGCCGAAGCCGCGCTGCTCGGCAAGGCGATCAACGACGCGACGGTCGCCGACGCGGTGGCCAAGGCCTGCGCCATCTGCGACCCGGCCGAAGACCTGCGCGGAGATCGTGAATACAAGACCGCCATGGCCGGCCAGATGGTCAAGCGCGCGCTGCTCAAGGCGGCTGCGCGCTGCCAGTGAGCGCCACCAGTCCGCCCTGCACATCAACACCGAACCGGAGACACCTCCATGGGTAAGAAGATCATCAAGCTCAAGATCAACGGCCGCGCGGTCGAGAAAGCGGTCGAGCCGCGCACGCTGCTCGTGCACTTCCTGCGCGAAGAATGCCAGCTCACCGGCGCACACATCGGCTGCGAGACCAGCCACTGCGGCGCGTGCACGGTCGACATCGACGGCCAATCGGTGAAGGGCTGCACCCACCTGGCGGTGCAATGCGACGGCAGCGAAGTGCTCACCGTCGAAGGCCTGGCCCAGGGCGGCGTGTTGCACGCAGTGCAGGAAGGCTTCTACAAGGAACACGGCCTGCAGTGCGGCTTCTGCACCCCCGGCATGCTGATGCGCGCCTACCGCTTCCTGCAGGACAACCCCAACCCGAGCGAAGCCGAGATCCGTGCCGGCATGAGCGGCAACCTGTGCCGCTGCACCGGTTACCAGAACATCGTCAAGGCGGTGCAGTACGCCGCCGCGAAGCTGCAACAAACACAAAAGGTGGCCGCATGAGTTCGCAGAACCGGTTCAAGAACGAGTTCCCCCTCGGGGGGAGGGCGCACAGCGCCAAGGGGGCCCAATGAATGCTCCGACCGATCCCTCGCTCCTCGAGCGCAGCGCCGCACTGCAAGGCCTGGGCGCCAGCCGCCTGCGCAAGGAAGACGCCCGTTTCATCCAGGGCAAGGGCAACTATGTCGACGACATCAAGATGCCCGGCATGCTGCACATGGACATCGTGCGTTCGCCGCTCGCCCATGCGCGCATCAAGAAGATCGACAAGACCGAAGCGTTGAAGGTGCCCGGCGTGATCGCGGTGCTGACCGCCGAAGACCTCAAACCGCTCAAGCTGCACTGGATGCCCACCCTGGCGGGCGACGTGGCCGCGGTGCTGGCCGATGGCAAGGTGCATTTCCAGATGCAGGAAGTGGCGGTCGTGATCGCCGAAGACCGCTATGCCGCCGCCGATGGCGTCGAAGCGGTGCTGGTGGAGTACGAAGAGCTGCCGGTCGTGATCGACCCCTACCTGGCGCTGGCCCCCGACGCGCCGGTGCTGCGCGAAGACCTGGCCGGCAAGACCGAGGGTGCGCACGGCAAACGTGACCACCACAACCACATCTTCACCTGGGAGGCGGGCGACAAGGCGGCCGCCGACGCGGTGTTCGCGAAGGCGCCGGTGACGCTCGCCGAGCGCATCGTCTACCCGCGCGTGCACCCTTGCCCGCTGGAAACCTGCGGCTGCGTGGCGAGCTTCGACCCCATCCGCGGCGAACTCACCACCTTCATGACGTCGCAGGCACCGCACATCGTGCGCACCGTCGTGTCGCTGCTGTCGGGCTTGCCGGAATCGAAGATCCGCATCGTCAGTCCCGACATCGGCGGCGGCTTCGGCAACAAGGTCGGCGTCTACCCGGGGTATGTGTGCGCGATCGTCGCCAGCATCGTGCTGGGCAAACCGGTGAAGTGGGTCGAAGACCGCATCGAGAACATCTCGACCACCGCGTTTGCGCGCGATTACCACATGGACGGTGAAATCGCCGCCACTGCCGACGGCAAGATCCTCGGCCTGCGCGTCAACGTGCTCGCCGACCACGGTGCGTTCGATGCCTGTGCCGACCCGACCAAGTTCCCGGCCGGCATGTTCCACATCTGCAGCGGCTCGTACGACATTCCCGCCGCCTGGTGCCAGGTGAAGGGTGTCTACACCAACAAGGCCCCCGGCGGCGTGGCGTACCGGTGTTCGTTCCGCGTCACGGAAGCGGTCTACATCATCGAGCGGCTGGTCGACATCCTGGCGCAGAAGCTCGGCATGGACAAGGCCGAGATCCGCGCCAAGAACTTCATCCGCAAAGAGCAGTTCCCGTACCGCAGCGCGTTCGGTTTCGACTACGACTCGGGTGACTACCACACCGCGCTCGACAAGGTGCTCAAGGCGTGTGACTACAAGGGCTTGCGCACGGAACAAGCCGCCAAGCGGGCCGACCCGAACTGCCCGACGCTGATGGGCATCGGCCTGGTGGCATTCACCGAAGTGGTGGGTGCGGGCCCGAGCAAGATGTGCGACATCCTCGGCGTGGGCATGTTCGACAGCTGCGAAATCCGCGTTCACCCGACCGGCAGCGCGATCGCCCGCATGGGCACGATCTCGACCGGCCAGGCGCACGCCACGACGTACGCGCAGATCATCGCCACCGAACTGGGCATTCCGTCCGAGATCATCCAGGTCGAAGAGGGCGACACCTCCACCGCGCCCTACGGCCTGGGCACCTACGGCTCGCGCTCCACACCGGTGGCGGGTGCGGCGATTGCGATGGCAGCGCGCAAGATCCACGCGAAGGCGCGCAAGATCGCGGCGCATTTGCTCGAAGTCGGCGAGAACGACCTCGACTGGGAGATCGACCGCTTCAAGGTGAAAGGCGACGACAGCAAGTTCAAGTCGATGAAAGACATCTGCTGGGCCGCCTACCACCAGGCGCCCCCGGGGCTCGAGCCGGGCCTGGAAGCGGTGCACTACTACGACCCGCCGAACTTCACCTTCCCGTTCGGCATCTACCTGTGCGTGGTCGACATCGACCGGGGAACGGGCGAAACCAAGATCCGCCGCTTCTACGCGCTCGACGACTGCGGCACGCGCATCAACCCGATGATCATCGAGGGCCAGATCCACGGCGGCCTGACCGAAGGTTATGCGGTCGCGATGGGCCAGCAGATGCCCTTCGACGCGCAGGGCAACCTGCTGGGCAATACGCTGATGGACTACTTCCTGCCGACCTTCATGGAAACGCCGCACTGGGAGACCGACCACACCGTGACGCCCTCGCCGCACCACCCGATCGGCGCCAAGGGCGTGGCCGAGTCGCCGCACGTTGGCTCGATCCCGACCTTCACGTCGGCGGTGGTCGATGCCTTTGCGCACCTGGGCGTCAAGCACATGGTGATGCCGCACAGCGCGTATCGGGTCTGGCAACAACTGAAGAAGAGCGGCGTCAACCTGTAATGGAAGTCAAACTCGAAAAGCGTTATCCGCTGGAGGTCGACAAGGAACGCGCCTGGGCGGTGCTGTGCGACGTGCGCACTGTCGCCGGTTGCATGCCCGGAGCCGAAATCACCGAACAGATCGACGCCACCCACTACAAGGGCACCGTCAAGGTCAAGGTCGGCCCGGCCAATGCGGCGTTCGGCGGCGACATCGAGGTGCGCCAGCTCGATGCGGCCGCGCGCACCCTGCAGTTGTTCGGCAAGGGTGCGGACCGCGGCGGCTCGTCGGCCTCAATGGATCTGACCGCCATCATCGAGCCCGGCGAAACACCGGCGGCGTCGGTGCTGGTGGGCAACGCCGCCGTGATCGTGAACGGCAAGTTCGCCCAATTCGGCGGCCGCATGATGGTGCAGGTGTCGGACATGCTGCTGGCCCAGTTCGTCGACAACTTCCGCGCCGCCGCAGCGGCGCTGCCAGCGCCTTCCGCCACGGGCAGTGCGCCAGGCACGGCAGCGTCGGCGGGGACATCCGCAGCCTCGACGGCGCCGCCAACACCGGCAGCGCCCGCGCCAGCGAAAGCGAAAGCGAACGAAATCAACGCGCTGGCGATTCTGTGGGGCCTCATCAAAGGCTGGTTCGCGGGCCTGTTCGGCAAGCGCAGCTGAAAGTCAACGAGGCCATGCCGTGACCGACGCCGCGTTGCGCGAGGCCTTGCACCGCGCCGGCTACATCGCCGACGAAGCGCTGGCCACCACGCTGTGGCTGGCGGGCGAGTTGCAGCGCCCGCTGCTGGTCGAGGGCGACGCCGGTGTCGGCAAGACCGCGTTGGCCACCGCGCTGGCGCTGGCGCAGGGACAGCGGCTGGTGCGCCTGCAATGTCACGAAGGCCTGGACCTGTCGCAGGCTGCGTATGAATGGAACTACGCGCGCCAGCTGCTGGCGATCCGGCTGCACGAGAGCGGCGCCGACCGAGTCGCCGAGGCCGACCTGTTCGCGCGCGACTACCTGCTCGAGCGCCCGCTGCTGCAGGCGATTTCAAGCGACGCGCCCTGTGTGCTGCTGATCGACGAGGTCGACCGCGCCGACGAGGCGTTCGAAGCCTTCCTGCTCGAGGTGCTGGCCGACTACCAGATCACCGTGCCCGAACTCGGCACGCTGCGCGCCCGCCACATCCCGCAGGTGGTGTTGACGAGCAACGGCACGCGCGAACTCTCCGACGCGCTGCGCCGGCGCTGCCTGTACCACTACCTCGAATATCCGAGCCTGGCGCGGGAGATCGCGATTCTGCGCATCACCTTGCCGCAAGCCGAGAGCGCGCTGATCGAACAGGCCGTGACCTTCGTGCAGCGGCTGCGGCGCGAAGACCTGGAAAAGAAACCCGGTGTGGCCGAGACGCTCGACTGGGTGCGTGCCCTGCACCGGCTCGAATTCAAGGCGCTGCCCGACGACCCACACGCGCTTGCCGGAACCCTGGCCTGCCTGCTCAAGACGCGCGAGGACCGGTTCCAGATCGGTGAAGAGCGGATCCGGCAATTGATCGAGGGCCGACGCAGCGTCGGCGTTGCCGAGAAGGTGCCGCAACCATGAACGCCGCGCCGCTCGAAGCCATCGCCGGCTTCGCCGCGCTGCTGCGTGACCACGGCCTGAATGTCGGCGTGGCCGAACAGCAGGCTTTCGTACAGGCCGCGCTGCACCTGCCGATCGAACGTGCGGTTTCGCTCGACGCTGCGTGGCGCGCCATCGCCTGCCACGACGCACGCGACTGGCGGCGCTGGCCCGAATTGTTCGAGCGCTATTGGACCCCGCAGCGCACCCGCGGCACGGTGCGAACGAGCGGCCAGACGCGTGCCAGCCGCAACCTGCAGCAGCTGGTGCAAAGCCTGCACGACAGCATGGCACCGGGCGCGCCGCGCGCGGCGTCGGCCGACACCGCATTGCAGTCGCCGCCAGAGGCGATGGACCCCGACGCCGCCGATGCCGGCCTGCCGCGCGCCCAGGGCGGTGCGAGCCGCACCGAGGCGCTGCACGACCGCTCGCTGACCGAATGGCTGCCGCAGGACCTGGCGCAGCTCGAACAACTTGCCGAGCGCATCGCCCGCGCGCTGCGCAAACGCCTGACGCGGCGCTGGCGCGCCCACCCCGCGGGGCGGCGCCTGGACGTGCGGCGCACGCTGCGCGCCAGCCTGCGCACCGGCGGAGTGCCGCTGCACCCGGCCTGGCGCACACCGCGCCGGGAACGGCCGAAGCTGTTCATCCTGGTCGACGTGAGCCGCTCGATGCAAACCCACTCGCAATTGTTTCTGCGCATCGCACGCGCCTTCGTCAGCGCGCTGGACGCGCGCGTGTTCGTGTTCCACACCCGCCTGGCCGAAGTGACGCCCTTGCTGCGCAGCGACTCTGCGGCGGTACAGGAGAAAGTGAACGCGGTGACGGCCGGTTTTGGCGGCGGCACACGCATCGCCACCAGCGTGGCCGACTTTCACCGCGTGCACGCGCGCGCCCAACTGACGCGGCGCGCGCGCGTCTGGATGCTGTCGGACGGCTTCGACGCCGACGAGCCCGTGCGCCTGGCCGAAGAATTGGCTTGCGTGCGCGGCCGCGGCGCGCGCATCATGTGGTTTCACCCGTCGCCGCTGCCGCCCGCATCGGCGGCGATGCAGGCAGTGCGCGCGCACGGCGGCTTGATCGAACGCGAGGTGCGCCTGAACAGCCTGCGCGACTTGGCGGCGTTGGCGGACGGCTTGCAATGAAGCGCGGCAACCAGTCGCGACACCAAGGCTGCGCTGTCGGGAACCCCGGGCGGACGGGAATTGCGACGTCCCCACCGCGGCTGTCACAGCGCCTGGAGTGTGCTTTGGTTTGTGGGGCGAGAGCCATGCGGTCAGCCGCGTCGCATCAGGAGAATTTGCAATGAGCACCACGGAATCCGTCTTCACCACCGCGCAGCGCCTGCAGCAGGCCGGCACACCCTACGCCCTGGTCAGCGTGATCCGCGCACTCGCGCCGGCTTCGGCGCGCCCGGGCGACAAGGCGGTCGTCACCGCCGATGGCCAGCTGCACGGCTGGGTCGGCGGCGGCTGCGCCCAACCCGCGGTGCTGCGCACCGTGCGCCAGGTGCTGGCCGACGGGCGCGCGCGGCTGATCCGCATTGCGCCGGCTGAAAAAGGGCACGAAAAGGACCTTGGTGACGTGCTCGAATTCGGCATGAGCTGCCACTCGGGCGGCACGCTGGAGCTGTTTGTCGACCCGGTGCTGCCGCGCGCACGGCTGGTCGTGATCGGCGCGTCGCCGGTCGCGCTGAGCCTGACGCAGCTCGCACCCCGCGTCGGTTTCGCCGTCACGCTGATCGCGCACCAGGCCGACGTGGCGGCCTATGCCGACGCGCATCAGGTGATCACCAGCGACGACCCGGCCGGCGTGGTGCCGCAGGTGGCCGCCGGCGCCTGGGTGGTGGTGGCCACGCAGGGCCGGCGCGACGTGCAGGCGCTGCGCCTGGCGCTGGCACTGAAGGCCACGCAGGTCTCGTTCGTCGCGAGTGCGCGCAAGGCGAAGGTGCTGAAAGACTCGCTGGTCGCCGCTGGCGCCGATGCCAGTGCGGTGAACCGCATCATCGCGCCGGCCGGTTACCCGATGGCGGCAGCAACGCCAGAAGAGATCGCACTGTCGGTGCTGGCGGCGGTCGTGTCGCATCGGCGCGGCGCCCTGGTCGCGGCGAGCGCATCATCGGCTGGGCCCGAGGGCGCGCCCGATGCGGCGCTCGCCGGGGAAAGAGCGTCGACGGGTTCAAGCGCGACGACCCCAGCCGCGGCAACATCGGCTGCGACGGCAACAGCGGCGTCGACGGCAGCGGGTGTTGCTTCGCGAAACCCGCTCGCGCCTGTTGCGCCTGTTGTGCCTGTTGTGCCCGCTGCAGCGCCCGAGGCTGCGGCCTCGTGCTGTGGGGGCGCGGCCGTCGAACCGGCACCGCTGCCGGCGGCAAAACCGTCCTGCTGCGGCGGCTGAGATGGGCTGCATTCTCAAGGGCGGTGGCGGCCTGTATGCGCGCCTGAGCGTGGGCGCTGTGCTGCTCGCGGCAGGTTCGGGCAGCCGGCTCGGCCATCGGCCCAAATCGCTGCTGCAACTCGGCGGCGTGCCGCTGATTCGCCGCCAGTTGATCGCGCTGTCCGGCGCCGGCGTCGACGAACTGGTGGTCGTGCTCGGGCACCACGCCGATGCGGTCGAAGCGGCGGTGCAGGACTTCCCCGTCACGCTGGCGCGCAACCCGTCGCCCGACGACGGCCAGCCCTCGTCGGTGCGCATCGGGTTGCGGGCGCTGTCGCCAAAACTCGACGCCGTGATCATCGCGCTGGCCGACCAGCCGCTCATCAACGCCCAGGACATTACTGCGCTGATCGGCGAATTCAAGAAGCGCGGCGGCGCCGCGATGGTGGTGCCGCAGGTGCTGGACGCCCAAGGTGACACCACGCCGGGCAACCCGGTGATGCTGGAAGCCGCGCTGCGCGACGAATGGCTGGCCGGCGACATCAACACCGCGTGCCGCCACTGGCGTGACGAACACCCCGAGCGGGTCCACCGCTTCAACACCGACAACCGGCGCTACGCGATCGACATCGACACGCCGCTGGACCTGGAGCGCTTCACCGAACGCACCGGCCATGTGTTGAGCTGGCCGGCGCACCTGGTGGCCGCATGAACCGCCGGGCCGCGTTCAAGGCGACAACGCCGTTGCGGCGAAGACTTACAACGGCGCGAAGCGCTTGTGATGTCGCAGCCGATACCGCAGTGCGAAGCACGCCGCTTGCCAGATGACCAACGCGCCGCGCGAACTGCACAGGCCGCACCTCGAAGCGCGCCTGTGGGCGGCACGTGCGATCGCCTGGGCGCTGCTGTTTGGCGGCTGGCTGGTGCTGGGCGCGCTCGGCCACGCCCGCACCCCAGTCGGCGCCGGCATGGCGGCGGTCTGGCCGATGGCGCTGTGGCTGCTTGCCGTCGGCGTGCTGCTGGCACTGTCGCACAGCCATGGCAGTTCGCGTGCGCGGCTCGGGTGGTGCCTGGCCCTGGCCACCTCGGTCGCCGCCTGGGCGCTGTCGGCCGGCACCGGCGCCGCGCCACTCGCTGCGCTGGCGCTGGCTTGGGCCGCGCTGGTGGTGGGCGCGTCGCGCGCAGTGCGGCTGCTGCGCCAGTCGCAATCGGAATGGCCACCCGCGCCGGTGGCCCCCGCCATCGCAGGCGCGGCGCTCGCCTGGCTGGCGGCGGGTGACTTGTCTGGGGTCGCGCAACACCCGGGCTTGACGGCAACGGCGCTGGGCGCCGCCGCGGCCCTGCTCACCGTGCTGGTGCCGGCGCGGGCACACGACGCCAAAGGCTGCCGCGCCGGCCTGTTCGACTGTGCGCTGCCATTCGCAAGCCTGACGAAATGGGGGCCGGTGGCCGACTGGCCGCTGCGCGCCGCCGCGTTCGTGATGCTGCCGATGATGGCCACGCTGCCCACGCTCGCCGAACGCTGCGCCGCTGCGGGCACCAGCGTGGCGGCGATGACGGCGCTGC
>JANNKS010000298.1:0-8006 GCA_031396425.1 Rhizobacter sp.
CGGACATCGACCATGCGGTCGAGCCGGGTGGCGGCCTCGCTAATGCGCCACTGGGCGATCAGGCCATCGATCGCCAACTGCTCGATGAAGCCGCGGCCGTCCTGACCGAAGCCAAGGTGCGCCAGATCATGAAGATCGCCAAGGAGCCGATTTCGCTCGAAGTGCCGATCGGCGACGACGGCGACACGACGCTGGGCGACTTCATCGAAGACACGCACAACGTGGCGCCGATGGAAGCGGCGATGCAGTCGGGCCTGCGCGCCGTCGTCGGCGAACTGCTCGACGGCCTGACGACGCGCGAGGCGAAAGTGCTGCGCATGCGCTTCGGCATCGACATGAGCGGCGACCACACCCACGACGAAGTGGGCAAGCAGTTCGACGTCACGCGCGAGCGGATTCGCCAGATCGAAGCCACCGCGCTGCGCAAGCTCAAGCACCCGAGCCGGTCGGACAAGCTGCGCACCTACGCCGACGCGCTGTAAGACAGGCCCGCCGGCGGCCGTCGCGGCTGCCGGCGGCGCGTCGCGCCTTGCGCGCAGCGATGAGTGCGGCTCGATCGGCGGCGTCAGCTCATTGGGCTGGATAACCCGCCGCGTCGAGCGCCTTCTTCAGCTGGTCCGCGCCCACCTGCGACTCGATGCGCACCCGATGTTCGTCCAGCTCGATCTCCACCTTGGCTTGAGCATCGAGGCGCTGCACCGTCTGCGTGACGGTCTTGACGCAATGGCCGCAGGTCATCGTGGGCAGGGTGAGTTCAATCATGGCTCGCTCCAGAAAATTCCGAACAGTATCGCCGTCGCGGGGCGGTTCACACCCATGCCGGCGCCGCCCGCATTGCGCTGCGTCCAATCGATCGCCGACAGACGGGCTAAGCTGTGCTGATGAACCCGTCTGTCGCGCTCAGCAGCGTTTCGCTGCCCATCGAAGGCCTGACCTGCGCCTCGTGCGTCGGGCGGGTTGAACGCGCCTTGAAGCAGGTGCATGGCGTCGCCAGCGCCAGCGTCAACCTGGCGACCGAATCGGCCAGCGTGCAGCTGATCGAACCGGTGCCCACGTCGGCGCTCACCAGCGCGATCGAAACCGCTGGTTATGCCGTCATTCATGACCGGGTCGCACTGCACATCGACGGCATGACCTGCGCCACTTGTGTGGGCCGGGTCGAACGTGCGCTTGCCGCCGTGCCGGGTGTGCTTGCAGTCCAGGTGAACCTCGCGACCGAACAGGCGAATATCGAACGCGTGCGCGGCAGTGCCGGCCTGCCGGCCCTGTTGAAGGCCGTTCACGAGGCCGGCTACGGCGGGCGCGATGCCACCGTGCCGGCACCCGCCCGGAAGCCTTCGCGCGAAGGCTGGTGGGTCGCGATCGCCGCGCTGCTCAGTGCGCCGCTGATCCTGCCGATGCTGGCCGCGCCATTCGGCGTGCACCTGATGCTGCCCGCAGCGCTGCAGTTCGCGCTCGCCGCGCCGGTGCAGTTCTGGCTCGGCGCGCGCTTTTACCGCGCCGGCTGGAAGGCGTTGCGCGCCGGCAGCGCCAACATGGACCTGCTGGTCGCCATCGGCACCAGCGCCGCGTTCGGCCTCAGTCTGGTGTTGTGGTGGCGCGGCGGCGCCACACCGGTGCACCTGTATTTCGAATCGGCAGCGGTGGTGATCACGCTGGTGCGCTTCGGCAAATGGCTGGAAGCGCGCGCGAAACGCCAGGCCACCGATGCGATTCGCGCGCTCAACGCGTTGCGGCCCGTCACCGCGCGGGTGCGGCGCGATGGCGTGGAAAGCGACGTGGCGGTGAGCGAACTGGCGCTGGGCGACGAAGTGGTCGTGCGGCCCGGCGAGCGCATCGCCGTCGACGGCATCGTGCTCGAAGGCCACAGCCACGTGAACCAGGCGCTGATCACCGGCGAGAGCGTGCCGGTCGCGCGCGAACCGGGCGGCGCGGTGATCGGCGGCGCGATCAACGGCGAAGGTCGGCTGGTGCTGCGCACCACCGGTGTCGGCGCCGAGACGATGCTCGCGCGCATCGTGCGGCTGGTCGAATCGGCGCAGGCGAACAAGGCGCCGATCCAGCGCCTGGTCGACCAGGTCAGCGCGGTGTTCGTGCCGGCGGTGGTGCTCGCCGCGTTCGTGACGCTGCTCGGCTGGGGGTTCATCGCGGGTGACTGGACGCAGGGCGTTCTCAACGCCGTCGCGGTGCTGGTCATTGCCTGCCCGTGCGCGCTCGGCCTGGCCACTCCGGCGGCGATCATGGTGGGCACCGGCGTCGCGGCGCGCCAGGGCATCCTGATCAAGGATGCGCAGGCGCTCGAACTTGCGCACGACGTGAAGCACGTGGCGTTCGACAAGACCGGCACCCTGACCCAGGGCCGCCCTGCCCTGCTCGCCGCCGAGCCGGCGCACGGCTCGGGCCTGACGCGCGAGGCGTTGATCCGGCTCGCTGCGGGGCTGCAGGCAGGCAGCGAACACCCGCTCGCACGCGCCGTGTTGCGCGAGGCCGGGCCGGCGGAGGAAACCGGACGGGATGTCACCGCGTTGCCTGGGCGCGGCATCGGCGGCACGGTGGCCGGCCGAACCCTGCGCCTGGGCAGCGCGCGCCTGATGCTGGAGATTGGTATCGCACCGTCTGCGCTGGAGCTGGGGGGCGGTGTCGACCCGTCAGTGGGCCCCGGCGTGCGCCGGGGTGACGAAAAAGGTGATTCTGGACGCCAACGAGACGGTGAAGGCGGAGCGGCGAACGGCCGCGCTTCAGAACTGCAGACCGCGGGACACACGCTCGCCTGGCTGGCCGAAGTGCCGGCCGCATCGGCGCATGAACCCACCGCGCGCCTGCTCGGCCTGCTGGCGTTCGGCGACACGCTCAAGCCCGGTGCCGCCGAAGCCATCGCGGCACTGCACCGCATGGGTGTGCGCACCTCGCTGATCAGCGGCGACAACCTCGGCAGCGCACAGGCGGTGGCGCGCCAACTCGGCATCGACGAGGTGCACGCCGAGGTGCTGCCCGGCGACAAGGCGGCGCTGGTCAATCAACTGAAGGCATCCGGTCGGGTGGCGATGGTGGGGGACGGCATCAACGACGCGCCCGCACTCGCCGCCGCCGATGTCGGCATCGCAATGGGCGGAGCCCTGGACGGCGCAGCGAGCAGACGGGCCGATGGCACACCCGACGATTCGCCGCGCGGCGCCGACGTCGGTGTGCCATCGGGTGGCACCGACGTGGCGATGCAGGCGGCCGGCATCACGCTGCTGCGCGGCGACGTTGGCCTGGTCGCGCAGGCGCTCGACATCTCGCGCCGCACCCACGCGAAGATCCGCCAGAACCTGTTCTGGGCCTTCGCCTACAACGTGGTGGGCATTCCGCTCGCGGCGTTCGGCTGGCTCAACCCGATGATTGCCGGCGCGGCGATGGCAGCGTCCAGTGTGTGCGTGATCGGCAATGCGCTGCTGCTGCAGCGCTGGAAGCCGGCTCGGAACTGACCAGCGCCCGGCCGTCGGCTCATGCGCGGGCACAATCGCGGCCCATGAGCCACAGGGCCATTCCCAAGGGGAATACCGCAGTGCGCAGCACGGAGGCTTCGTGATGAACGGCACGTCCCCGGCCCCGGCTGACCCGAGCTTCGCCTGCGGCAATTGCGGCCAGGCGATGCAGCCGATCACGCTGGCCGGCCACTACGCTCGCCACGTCGATCTCGACCTGTGCCCGCCCTGCCACCTGGTCTGGTTCGACCACACCGAAACCGCACGCCTGACCGGCGCTGGGCTGCTGGCGCTCATCGGCACGATGGCGCGTTCGCAGACCTTGCCGCATGTGACGTTGCGCACCGATGCGCGCTGCCCACGCTGCAGCGGAGCGCTGAAGCCCGTGCACAACCGCTCGCGCTGGGGTGAGTCGCTTCACCTCGAATGCCGGCGCGGCCACGGTGCCTACCAGTCCTTCGCCCAGTTCCTGCAGGAAAAGGGCCTGCTGCGTGTGATGTCGCGGCTCGACCGGACCCAGCTGCTGCAACAGGCCGGCCGCATCGACTGTGTGAACTGCGGTGCGATGATCGGCAGCGACGACGCGTTGTGTCCGTTCTGCCGTTCGGTACCAAGCCTGCTCGACGTGGCGCGGCTGGCGCGTGCACTCGACCCCGAAGGCGCGCTTGCACCGCAGCCGGTGCACAGCACGCGCGCCAGCCAGGCCTCATTGCAGTGTGCGGCCTGCGGCGCCGCGATGCCGCCCGAACGTTCGCTGTCGTGCGCCCAGTGCGGCGCCACGCTGGCGATCAGCCGCCTCGCGCAGGCGCACGACAGCGTGGCGGCGCTGGGCCCGGCGCTGCTGGCGCACGACCGCAAACCTTCGACCGAGGTCGTGAAACGACGCCTGGCCAGGCTCGAGGGCGACGTGCCGCGCCGCCGCAAATGGGCCGCGCAGATGGAAGCCGAGGCGCGCGCCGGGAACGGCGGCGAGCGTGGGGGCCACTGGTGGGGCCCGCAGACGAACCCGCTGCGGGCCGTGCTGATTGCGCTCGCGATCTGGTTTCTCTGGTGGTTCTGGTGACGCGGCTGCGACCCCAGAGTCGTGGCTGATCGACGGATCCGGCAAACGCGCTGCCCGTCGATCCAGTCCGGCGCGACCCACCATGAAAACGGGGCGCCCCCGAACCGGTGGCGCCCCGCGCAAAACGACGCGCCGGCTTCGGCGCGCCAGGTTTTGACCGTGGTTGATTTACTTGGGCAACACGACGCTGTCGATGACGTGGATCACGCCGTTGTCAGCAACGATGTCGGTCGCCGTGACCTTGGCACCGTCCACCGTCACACCGCCGGCCGTTCCGATGCTCAGTTCCGAGCCCTGCACCGACTTGACCTTGCCGGCCTTCACGTCCTTGGCCATCACCTTGCCCGGGACCACGTGGTAGGTCAGCACGGCGGTGAGCTTGGCCTTGTCGGCCAGCAGCGCGTCAAGCTGCGCTTTCGGGATCTTGGCGAAGGCCTCGTCGGTCGGCGCGAACACGGTGAACGGGCCTTTGCCTTTGAGCGTGTCGATCAGGCCGGCGGCGGTGAGAGCCGCAGCCAGCGTCTTGAAGGTGCCGGCACCGACAGCGGTGTCGACGATGTCTTTCGATTGGGCCGAGAGGGCGGCGAAAGACAGGACGGAGATGGCGAGGACGTTTTTCATGATGGGTTTCCTTGAATGGAGAATGGAGAGAGAGAACGAACGAAGGTTGAAAAAATCAAGCCAGATGGCTTGGGCGGGTGATCAGGGAGCGACGGCCGGCAGCAGCACCTTGTCGATCACGTGGATGACGCCGTTGCTGGCGATCACGTCGGTGGCGACGAGGTTGGCAGTGCGGGCTCGGCCGTCGGTGATGGCCAGCGTGGTGCCCACCGTGAAGGCGGTGGTTTGCAGGGTCGTGACGCTGGCAGGCTTCGGCAGTGCCAGCACATCGGCAGCCCGCACGTTGCCGGCGACAACGTGGTAGGTCAGGATGCCTGCCAGGTCCGGGCTGGCCAGCAGTTGCGCCTTCGTCAGCGTGAGTTCGCCGAGCGCCGCGGTGAATGCATCGGTGGTCGTTGCGAACACGGTGAACGGCCCCGCGCCGCTCAAGGTGGTGGCCAGGTTCGCGGCCACGACGGCTTCGACCAGCACCGAGAACGTCGGGTTGAGCTGCGCCATCTGCACCACGTTCAGTACGCCCGGCGGCACCAGCACCTTGTCGATGACGTGGATCACGCCGTTGCTGGCGGCCACGTTCGCGGTGGTGACGGTGGCCTGATTCAGCACCTCGTCGATGATCTTGACGCCCGCGGTCGTGTTCAAGGCCAGCGTCGTCGCGGCGCCCTCGAAGTTGTAGAGCGTCGCCTGTGCCGACGTGGCGCCGGCCGCCACCAGATCGGCAGCCACCTTCTTCGTCGGCAGCACGTGGTACTGCAGGATCTTTGCCAGCGTCGGGCCATCGAGTGCGGTCACCATGGCGGTGGCGCTCGTGAAACCGAGCGTCGTGGCCAGCGAGGTGAATGCCGCGTCGGTCGGCGCGAACACCGTCAAGCTGGAGGTGCTGGCGCTGAGCGCCGGCACCAGCCCGGCCTTATCGGCTGCCGCCACCAGGGCCGAGAAGCCTCGCGCGGTCGCTTCGGCCGCCAGCGTGCCAGCGGGCGCGGGGTCATCACTGCCGCCGCAAGCCGCAACGAGGGCCACTGCGCACAGTGCAGCCCATTTCTTGAACCAATGAACCATGGTGTTACTCCGTCAACGAAGGGTGGGTGGAAAACTCTGCAACCTGGCCACCGCGTCCGGCGCCGGGTTGCAAAACTGAACGGACTGAAATGTGAACTCATCAGTTCACAATGTCAACTGTGTGGTTATTTTAAGAACTGTTAGTATTTCTCAAGACTCGCCTGTGCAAACCGTTCCCTGAACGTTTACAATTCGGCATGGCCAAGGTTTCATTCAAAGCACAAGTGCTGCAGGCACGCGAAGACGCGATCGTTTCGTCGGTGAACCGCCTGCTCGCCGAAAAAGGATTCGACGCGATGACGGTCGACGAAGTCGCGGCCGACGTCGGCATTGCCAAGGCGAGCCTGTACAAGCACTTCACCTCGAAGGAAGAGCTCGCTGCGGCCGCCATGATCCGGGTGCTCGACCACGCACTGGCGCTGATTGCCACCCTCGAGGCCCAGCCCAAGGCCCTTCCGATCGACCAGCTCAAAGCCGTGGTGCGCTGGACGATGCAGGTTCAGCTCGCGGGTGAGATGCCTTCGCTGCCAGCGCAGAACTCGACGCTGCGCGCCGCGCTGCTGGCCAACAAGACCTACCTCGACCGCCTGATCGAGGTGAGCGACAAACTGGGCGTGTGGATCACCGCCGCCCAGAAATCCGGCCAGCTGAACCGCAGGCTCCCGCCGGAGGTGGTTCTCTACACCCTGTTCGCGCGCGCCTGCGATCCGGTGCTGAGCCTGCTCAAGGCGAACGGCAATCACAGCGATGAAGACATCATCGACATGCTGCTGTCGACCTGTTTCGACGGCCTGGGCGGCGCCGCGCCACGCCTGAAGCTGGCCTGAAGGCCGCCTTCGGGGTCCGCCGCGACCGCCGCCACTTGTGCCGCCACTTGTGCCAGCGCGCAAGGTCCACGAGTACTTCCATCTCTTGCGCCGCGCGCTATTCCCTGAATCAGCGCTCGATCAAACGCAACTCGTCCACCAGCCAGTCGACGAGCTTCAGGGTGTCGGGCCGTCGGTTCTGCTGCTGGGCGACCCAGATCGCCAGCGTGTTGGGCCCTGGTGCGAAACCCAGCGGCGCGACCAGCGTGCCGTTGTTCTGGCCGTCGCGCCAGCATGCGCGGCACGTTGGCCATGCCGAGGCCACACTTGGCGGCCTGGATCAGCAAATGGAAGTGATCGAAGACAGCTCGTCGGCTGCGGCGCTGAAACTGCGCAACCGGGCCGTCGCCTCGAAGGCGCGCAACGCATTCAGCGAAAGGCGTGGCGCGGGCATGCGAAAGATCGGGGTTTCCCGTGGCTTGTGTGAGTTTGCATCACAGCCCAGCGAGATCATATCGTTTGCATAGCATTCAGCTGATGGATATCCTCGGTTGGACAAGCTGCAAAAAAATCACAAGCGCCGATGCCACCTTCGACCTCCCGCGCCGAGTTCACGGCACGCTACCTCGTCGAGAGTTCGGTCCCTGCCGAGAAGGCCGCGGAGGTGATCGCCGGCGAGCAATCGAGCGGCACCTTCCTGTCCTTGCCAGGCGAAACCGACGCGCTGAAGGAACGCTCGCGGGCTCGCGTCGTGCGCATCGATGCACTGCCCCCGGTCCTGGCCCCGACCTTGCCCAGTGCCTTCGTCGAACGCCGTCCGCACGACGGTGTATTCCATCGTGCGCAGGTCGAGATCGCCTTCCCGGTCGCGAATGTCGGCAACAACCTGTCGAGCCTGCTGGCCACGGTGGCTGGCAACCTGTTCGAGCTGGGTGAAGTCACCGGCCTGCGCCTGCTCGACCTGGATCTGCCGCCCGCCTATGCCGCGGG
>JANNKS010000496.1:0-12255 GCA_031396425.1 Rhizobacter sp.
AAACACCACAGAGCCGCTGAGCGTTGGTCCGCGTTGCCTCAACGACCGAACCCTGTAGCCAAGCGCTTCGCTCAGATGTGTTTAGGCTCTTTTCTTTGGTTACTTTCTTTTGAGCCAGCAAAAGAAAGTGACTCGGCAGGCCGGGCCGAGACCCGGCGCGGACTTGCAATGGCAACTGAACCACCGGGCAAAGCACCAATGCGCTAAACGCCGCGCGCCCGATCAGCAGCAAATTGAACCCGAAACGCCGCAAACGTGCCAGCCTCAAGCGCAGCTCGAATCTCACGCATCAGATTCAGGTAGTAGTGCAGGTTGTGAATGCTCGCCAGCATCGGCGCGAGCATCTCGCCGCAGCGCTCGAGGTGGTGCAGGTAGGCGCGCGACACGCCGCCCGTTCCCGCGCACGCGTGACACGAGCAGGTCGGGTCGATAGCCGATTCATCGGTCTTGTAGCGCGAGTTGCGCAGCCGCAGGTCGCCAAAGCGCGTGAACAGGTGGCCGTTGCGGGCGTTGCGGGTGGGCATCACGCAGTCGAACAGGTCGACCCCGGCGCCCACGCCGTCGACCAGGTCTTCCGGCGTGCCCACGCCCATCAGGTAGCGCGGCTTGTGCTCGGGCAGGCGGTGCGGCGTGTGCGCGACGATGCGCTGCATGTCTTCCTTGGGTTCGCCCACGCTGACGCCGCCAATCGCATAACCCGGCAGGTCGAGCGCGTCGAGGGCTTCGAGCGACTCTTCGCGCAAGTCCTCGAACATGCCGCCCTGCACGATGCCGAACAGCGCGTTCGGGTTTTCGAGGCGCGCGAACTCGTCGCGGCAGCGCGTCGCCCAGCGCTGGCTGAGCAACATCGACGCGCGCGCTTCGTCATGCGTCGTCAGCTTGCCGTCGGTCTGGTAGGGCGTGCATTCGTCGAACTGCATCACGATGTCGGAATTCAGCACGCGCTGGATCTGCATGCTGATCTCGGGCGTGAGGAACAGCTTGTCGCCGTTCACCGGTGACGCGAAGCGCACGCCTTCTTCCGAGATCTTTCGCATCGCGCCGAGTGACCAGACCTGGAAGCCGCCGCTGTCGGTGAGGATGGGCCGCGGCCAGGCCTCGAAGCGGTGCAACCCGCCGAACTGGCGCAGCACGTCAACGCCCGGGCGCAGCCAGAGGTGGAAGGTGTTGCCCAGGATGATCTGCGCGCCCATCGCTTCGAGCGATGACGGCAGCACGCCCTTCACCGTGCCATACGTTCCCACCGGCATGAAGATGGGCGTCTCAACGACGCCATGGTTGAGCGTCAGCCGGCCGCGGCGCGCCTGGCCTTCGGTCTTGAGCAGTTCGAATCGGAGCATGGCGGCGATTGTCGCCGCGCGTTTCAGTACAGCGGCGCGAAGGCGCTCGACGGTGCCATGTCGGTCTGGTTCGACTTTGCGGCCCAGCGCGCCACCGCCGAGATCAGCGACTCGGCGAGCACCGGTTTGGTCAGGAAGTCGTTCATGCCGGCGGCCAGGCAGGCGGCGCGGTCTTCGGCGAACGCGTTCGCGGTGAGCGCGATGATGGGCACCACGGTGCCGAACTCGCCCACCGTGCCGTCGCGCAGACGACGGGTCACTTCCAGGCCGTCCATGTCGGGCATCTGCCAGTCCATCAACACCAGGTCGAAGGTTTCGCGCGACAGCAGGTCGAGCGCCTGCGCGCCGTCGTCGGCGGTGCTGGTCAGGTAACCGGCGTTTTGCAGCATGCTGCACACGATCATCTGGTTCATCGCATCGTCTTCGACCACCAGCACATGGCGTCTGTTGATGCCGCTGGGGATCACGTACTTGCCGTCGCGCGAACGGGGCGGCACGGTGCTGTCCTGGTCATCCGGCGGCTCCGCGGCGTCGCGTTGGCCGGCCGCGCGCGGCACGGCGCCGAGCCGGCTGACGAGAGCGGCGCGCAGCACAGGCTTGATGACGTTGCGCGGCACCTGAAAGTGTTCGCGCGCGGCTTCGGCGCTGTGCGATTCGGCGGCCGTCATGCCGATCACGCGTTCCGGGTCGAGCCAGGTCATCGATTCTTCCAGGAACGACCAGGTCTGCTCATGGTCCACTGCCGCCAGCAACCACGGTTTTTCTGCGCCGGGTTCCTGGTGCTCCAGCCATTCGCGCAAGTCCTGCGACGTGCGGCAGCGGTGCGAGCGGCAGCCCAGGCGCTCCAGTTGCGCGGCCAAGGCCTGCGCGCTCGGCTCGTGCGGTTCGAAGTAGGCGATCGCGTGATCCAGCGGCGCGGGCTCGGGCACCACGCGCGTGGCTGGCGGCAGCTGCAGCCAGATGTCGAAACGCGAGCCCTTGCCGAGTTCGCTGTTCACCTCGATGCGCCCGCCCATCGCCTCGACCAGCTGGCGCGAGATCGCCAGTCCCAGGCCGCTGCCGACGAAACGCCGGTTCGCCGCGTCGTCGGCCTGGCGGAACGGCTCGAACACCTGCTTCAGCGACGCCTTGCCGATGCCGATGCCGGTGTCGCTGACGGTGATGTGCAGCGAATGCGGCGTCAGGCCGGGCATCACGCGCAGCACCACTTCGCCGCGCGGTGTGAATTTGACGGCGTTGCCAAGCAGGTTGAGCAGAACCTGGCGCAGCCGCATCACGTCACCGCGCCGCCACGCCGCCACGCCGGCAACGCGGGGTCGAGCACGCCGGCCATCGCGATGCCCTTCGCGCGCGAAGCGACCGACGCGGTCGCGAGCGCCCCCTGCACGCAGTCGAGCAGATTGAAATCTTCCACCGCCAGCTCGAACGCGCCGGCTTCGATGCGCGACAGGTCGAGCACGTTGTCGATCAGGCCGAGCAGGTTGATGCCGCTGGTGCGGATCGCCTCGACCAGGTGGCGCTGGCCCTCGTTCGCCTCGTTCTGGTCGAGCAGCTGCGCCGCGCCGATGACGGCGTTCAGCGGCGTGCGCAACTCGTGGCTCATGTTCGCGAGGAAGCGTGTCTTGGCGCGCGATGCCGCCTCGGCGCTTTCCTTTTCTTTCTTCAGTTCCTGGGTGCGTTCGGCCACGCGCTTTTCGAGCGTGCGGTTCGAATCGGCCAGCGCCACGTCGCGCGCCTGCACTTCATCGAGCATCTTGTTGAAGGCGTGCACCGCCAGGCCGATTTCGTCGCCGCCCGCACCGCCCAGGCGTTTGGAGTAGTCCTTGTCGGTCGCAATCGCGCCCGAGGTGGCGGCCAGCGCCGTGATCGGTTCGGTGATGCGGCGGGCGAGCCGGCGCGCCACGTTGAGCGTGATGAACAGGCCGGCGGCGCAACCGAGCAGAATCGCCACCAGCTCGAATGCGAGCGCCTGGTACAGGTCGTTCAGGCCATTGCGCAGCACCACCTTGCCCAGCGGTGCCTTGCCCGCCCACACCACTTCGCTGACCACCAGGCTGCCGGTGTGCAGGCCGCCACCGTCGACAGGCGCCTGGTTGCCACCGTTGCCGTATACCGCGACCAGCCGGTCGGATTTGTCGAACAGCCAGGCCGCCTGCACCTGCGCGCGCGTGCTCAGTCCACCCAGCGTGTCGGCGATCGTCTTGCGGTCTTCGAAGGCCAGCGGCGCCTGCAACGCATACGCCATCGTGCGGGCGATTTCCTGCGACGCGTTCAGCGCCCGCGACTGCTGGAACCACACGCCGACGATCAGCACGGCAATGAAGCCGCACAGCGCGGTCGCGCCTGCGCACAAGGCGAGCAGCAACGACAGGCGCTGGCCGAGCGGCAGCGTGCCGCGGGTGCTCAGGATGCTGGGCAGGCGCAGCGGCATGGTCTCAGGCCGCTCCGGTGGAGATGGCCTGGCAGCGCGGCCACGAGCGTTCGCCAGCTCGGCGGTGGCGGCGAGCAGCGCGGCAGGTCAGACGGGGGCAAATCGGTTCCATGGTGCGCCAGAAAACGGGCCCGGCTCGGGCGAAAGGAGTTCAGATGAGCCGACACAGCATCGTAGGCTCGCCGCAGCCGCGGCGTTCTTGCACGAATGTAAGTGAGGGGCGGCGCCGCGGGCCCGAGCCGGCCTGCCCGGGCGTGCGGTGAATCACGCTCAGATCGCGGCATCGACCCTTCGCCGGCAGGGCGGCGCCGCGAGTCGCGCCTCGGCAACAAGTTGATACAAACCGGCGCTGGCGCGGGTTCGCTCAGCGGCGCTGCAGCAGCATCGCGTCACCGTAGCTGAAAAACCGGTAGCGCTGTGCAATCGCGTGGGCGTAGAGCCGTTTCACGGGGCCGAAACCGGCGAATGCGCTGACCAGCATCATCAGCGTGCTCCTGGGCAGGTGGAAGTTCGTCACCAGCGCGTCGACGACGCGAAATTCGAAGCCGGGCGTGATGAAGATGTCGGTCTCACGGCGGCACGGCTGCAACACGGCTCCGGGCGCCGACACCAGCGCCGCCGACTCGAGCGCGCGCAGGGTCGTCGTGCCCACCGCAACGATGCGGCCCCGCCGGGCCCGGGCGCGCTGCACCGCCGCCACGGTGGCTTCGCTGACCTCGAACCATTCGCTGTGCATGCGGTGCTCGGCAAGGTTCTGGATGCGCACCGGTTGAAACGTGCCGGCACCGACGTGCAGCGTCACATGGGCGAATTCGACGCCGCGTTCGCGCAGCCGCGCCAGCAAGGCCTCATCGAAATGCAGCGCCGCGGTCGGGGCGGCCACCGCCCCGGGGGTCTTCGCGAACACGGTCTGGTAGCGGCGCTCGTCGTCGGGCTGGTCGTCATGCCGGATGTAGGGCGGCAGCGGCACATGGCCGTGCTGCTCGAGCAGCGTGAAAGGATCGTCTGGAAAACGCAGGCGGTAAAGGGTGTTCGCGGGCGCGTGCGCCGCCGCGCGCCCGAGCACCTCGACGTCGAACGCGTCTTCCAGCCGCAAGCGCGCGCCGGCGCGTGCAGCCTTGCTGGCGCGCAGGTGCGCCAGCACCTGGTGATCGGGCAGCACGCGTTCGATCAGCAGCTCGACCGCTCCACCGCTGTCCTTCACGCCCCGCAGCCGCGCCTTGATGACGCGGGTGTCGTTGAAGACCAGCAGGTCACCCTCGCGCAGCAGCTGCGGCAACTCGCGAAACACGCGGTCGACCGGGGTGGGCCCTGTGGCGTCGAGCAGCCGCGACGCACTGCGCTCGACCGCCGGATGCTGGGCGATCAGCTCGGCCGGCAACGCGTAATCGAAATCATCCAGGGTCAGGGGCGCGGTCATCGTGCGAATGAGCGGCAGAATTCTCCCATGCCCGCCCGCCGCGCCGCCGACCCCGTTGGCACCGATCAGCCCGTCAGCCCTGGCCACAGCGCGTCGGCAGCGCCCCCGGCGGCACCTCGCCCGAAATCAGCACCGCAGCGCGCGCTGGAAAAACTCGGCCTGCGGCGCGACATCGACCTCGCCTTGCACCTTCCGTTGCGCTACGAAGACGAAACCCGCCTCACGCCGATCGGCGCACTGCGCGACGGCAGCGTCGCGCAGGTGGAAGGCACGGTGCGCGACTGCCAGGTGCAGACGCGTTCGCGCCGCCAGCTCGTGGTGCGCCTGCACGACGCCGGTGACGACCTGGTACTGCGTTTCCTGCACTTCTACCCGGCGACGCAGAAGACGTTTGCGGTGGGCGCCCGGGTGCGCGCGCGCGGCGAAGCGCGCGGTGGGCTGTTCGGCCTGGAGATGGTGCATCCCACCGTCAAGGTGGTGCAGGCCGACACGCCGCTGCCCCGCGCGCTGACGCCCGTCTACCCGAGCACGGCGCAACTGCCGCAAGCGTATTTGCGCAAGGTCGTGACGTCAGCGTTGCAGCGCGCCGACCTCACCGAAATCCTGCCCGCCAGCGTCGTGCCCTCGGGGCTGATGAGCCTGCGTGACGCCTTGCTCGTGCTGCACCACCCCACCCCCGACATCCCGCTGGATACGCTGCACGAACGTAGCCACCCGGCTTGGCAACGCCTGAAATTCGAGGAACTGCTGGCCCAGCAGCTGTCGCAGTTGATGGCCAAGCGCGAGCGCGCCCAGCAGTGCGCCCCGGCCTTCCGGCTGCAGCCCGCGCGGCTGCACGAACGCCTGCTCGCAACGCTGCCGTTTTCGCTCACCGCCGCCCAGCGTCGGGTGCTGGAAGAAATAGCGACCGACCTGCAGCGCGAGCAGCCGATGCATCGGCTGCTGCAGGGCGATGTCGGCTCGGGCAAGACCGTCGTCGCCGCACTGGCGGCGGCCGCCGCGATCGAGTCGGGTTGGCAGTGCGCGCTGATGGCCCCGACCGAAATCCTCGCCGAACAGCACCTGCGCAAGCTGGTCGGCTGGCTCACGCCGCTCGGCGTCGAACTCGCCTGGCTGACCGGCAGCCGCAAGGGCAAGGCGCGCAGCCAGATGCTGGAACGCGTGGCATCGGGCCAGGCCATGCTGGTGGTGGGCACGCACGCGGTGATTCAGGAGCAGGTCGAGTTCGCGCGGCTCGGCTTGGCCATCATCGACGAGCAGCACCGCTTCGGCGTGCAGCAGCGCCTGGCGCTGCGCGCCAAGCTGCAGACGCAGGCCGAAGGGCAACAGGGCCTGGAGCCGCACACGCTGATGATGAGCGCAACGCCGATACCACGCACGCTGGCAATGACGCTGTTCGCCGACCTGGACATCAGCACCATCGACGCGTTGCCGCCCGGGCGCCTGCCGGTGAACACCCGGCTGTTCGCCGACGCGCGGCGTGATGCGGTGATCGCGCGGATTCGCGAACAGGCCAGCCTGGGCCGGCAGGCGTACTGGGTCTGCCCGCTGGTCGAGGAATCGGAAACGCTCGACCTGCAGAACGCGACCACTACCCACCAGCAATTGAGCGACGCTTTGCCGGGCCTCGAAGTCGGTTTGCTGCACGGCCGAATGCGCGCCGCCGAGAAAGCCGCCGTGATGGCGCAATTCACCGCCGGCCAGGTGGCGGTGCTGGTCGCCACCACCGTGATCGAGGTCGGCGTCGATGTGCCGAATGCCTCGCTGATGGTGATCGACCACGCCGAGCGTTTCGGCCTGTCGCAATTGCACCAGCTGCGCGGCCGCATCGGCCGGGGCAGCGTGGCGAGCACCTGCGTGCTGCTTTATGGAGAACACCTGTCGGCCACCGGCAAGGCGCGTCTGCGCGCGATGCTGGAGACGAGCGACGGCTTCGAGATCGCGCGACGTGACCTGGAGATCCGCGGCCCTGGTGAGTTTCTCGGCGAACGCCAGTCGGGTGCGGTCTTGATGCGCTTCGCCGACATCGCCCTCGACGAAGCCTTGCTGCACCGCGCCCGCCACGCGGCAACGCAGTTGCTCGACCACCACCCGGCTGTCGCCGCACGCCATGTGGCGCGTTGGCTGGGCAGCCGTGAGGAGTATCTGAAGGCCTGATTGAAAGCGGTCACTGAAAGCAAGATCGCAGGGGCCGAATCGCGACACCGATCTCCCGAAGGCGGCATCGCAGAGGGCCGATCGGCCGCCGGCAGCGCCGAGCCATACCGGTCACATTCCACACCCGAGCCATTCACGGCCAGCGGCGTGCCAACTACTTCTCAATCGGCGCCCTGTCACCCCCGCAGGCACGGTGTTTTCGCCGAACCCCCGGCGCTGGCCTACTCTCGACATGAAATCAGCCCACACCTCCAGCCCGATTCGCAACTCGACCCGGCGCCCGCGCCAAGCCGTCTCGCGGCGCACGCTGGGCGTCGGTGCCGCCCTGGTGGCGCTGGGACTGCTCGCCGCCGGCCTGATCCTGGTGCATGGCCTGTCGTTGCCGGCGCCGCAGCGCAGCGCGCAGGACACCATCGAGATTCCGGCCGAAGCGGGTGCCTGGCTCGCCGCGCACAGCCCCTACGACGGCCCCGGCGCCGCGGCCCCCGCTGCCGCGCCGCGTGCCGGCACGAAGAGCGTGGTGCGTCTGTACGAAATCCTGCCCCCCGATGCGGTGCTGAAGCTGCCGCTCGCGTCGAACGAGATCCGCAGGCTGATCAACGAAGTGGCTGCCGAAACGAAGATCGCGCCTGCGCTGCTGCACGCCGTGATTGCCACCGAATCGCGCTACAACACCGACGCGCTGTCACCGCGCGGTGCGATCGGCCTGATGCAACTGATGCCCGACACGGCGATACGTTTCGGCGCCCCCGATCCGTACAACCCGCGTGACAACGTGGTGGCCGGCGCGAACTACCTCAAGTTCCTGCTCAAGCTGTTCGGCAACGACATGGAACTGGTGCTGGCGGCCTACAACGCCGGCCACGGCGCGGTGCTGCGCGCCGGCAACCGGATCCCCGCTTACCCCGAGACCCAGGCGTATGTGCCCAAGGTGATGGCCTACATGCGCTGCGCCAGCAACGCCGCCTGCCGGCCGGCCTGACAGGCTCAGCGGCCCTACGCCGCTCCTCACGCGAGCAAGGCAGGCTGCAGCTGGCCCGGCGGGTTGGCGATCCAAGGGAAGTTCATAGGGCGAAGCGGCCACGCGGGCCACTATGCTCGGTACCGCGTCCACTCAACCGACGCCAGCCCCGACCGACCCGCCCCGGAGACCCCCGATGAAACACGCCCTGTTCTGCCTGGCCAGCCTGGCCGCCGTCACGCTGGCCCTGCCCGGCGTCGCGATGGCGCAAGACAAACCCGTCGAAATGAAGTTCGGCAGCTGGGTTCCGGCCCAGCACGCGCTCGCCAAGACCGGGTTCGAGCCCTGGGCCAAGTCGGTCGAGGCCGCTTCGGGTGGCAGCATCAAGGTGGCGCTGTTCCCGGCGCAGCAGCTCGGCAAGGCGAACGACCACTACGACATGGCGCGCGACGGCATCGCCGAGATCACCTATGTGAATCCGGGTTACCAGGCGGGGCGCTTTCCGATCTTCTCCGCCGGCGAGCTGCCGTTCCTGATGAGCAAACCGGGGCCGGGTTCGGCTGCGCTCGACGCCTGGTACCGCAAATACGCCGCGACCGAAATGAAGGACGTCAAGTTCTGCTTTGCGCATCTGCACATCGGCACCCTCCATTCCAAGCAGCCGATCACCGACCCGGCGCAGATCAAGGGCATGAAGATCCGCTCGGCGAACGGCACGGTGGCGCAGATGATGACGCTGCTGGGCGGCACCAACGTGCAGGTGTCGGCGCCCGAGGCGCGCGACGCGCTGGAAAAAGGCGTCGCCGACGCGATCACGTTCCCGTGGAATTCGATCATCTCGTTCGGCATCGACAAGGCGGTCAGCTTCCACACCGACATGCGCCTGTATGCGGCGGGCTTCGTCTGGGCGATCAACAAGCCCTGGTACGAGAAGCTCTCGGTGAACCAGCGACGCGTGATCGACAACCACTGCAACAACGAATGGGCAACGCGTGTCGGCACCGATTGGGGCGCGGCTGAGGACGCTGGCGAGGAGAAACTCGCCAAGACCCCCGGCCACACCATCGTGAGGCTCAACGCGGCACAACGCGAAGCCTGGCACAAGGCCGTGGAACCCGTCGCTGCGCAGTGGATCGCCGCCGCCGACAAGGCCGGCATCCCTGGCAAGGCCGCGTTGGACGACCTGAAACGCGAACTCGCGGCACGCGGCGCGACACAGTGAGCGTCGCATGAAGCGACTGCTGTCAGCCACCGAAACGGTGGCGGCGGTGTTCCTCTTGGTGATCGCGCTGGTCACGGCTGCGAACGTCCTGCTCCGCGACCTGTTCGCGATCCAGATTCCGGACTGGTTCGACGGCTCCAAACTGATCATGGGCATCGCGCTGTTCTGGGGCATGGCGATCGCGACCTACCACGGCGGCCACATCTGCGTCGACGTGCTGTGGGAACACCTGGGGTCGGCCAACCGGCGCCGCCTGGACCTGCTCGCCGGCACGGTCACGTTCGCTTTCCTGGCGCCGCTCGCGTGGATGATCTGGGTCAAGGTCGCGACCACCGGCACCCAGACGACGATGGATCTGCGCCTGCCGATGGTGTGGTTTTACGGGGTTGCGGCCTGCGGCGCGGTGGCCGCCGCATTGCTGGCACTGCGCCGGCTCTGGGATGTGTGGCAACGGATCGAGCCCGGCGCGCAGGCCGTGGCCGCGCCGGACCCACTTGCATGAGTCGCGACGCCGTTGCCCTGGTGGGCTTCATCGCGATGTTCGTGCTGATGGCGCTGCGCGCGCCCATCGGCGTGGCGATGGGCCTGGTGGGCGTGGGCGGGTTCGCCGCCTTGGGTGGCCTCAAGCCCGCGCTCAACCTGCTCGGCAACGTGCCGCTGTCGGTGCTGACTGATTACAACCTCGCCGTCATTCCGATGTTCATCCTGATGGGCGCGTTCGCCTCGCATTCAGGCATGAGCCGCGAGCTGTTCGCCGCCGGCCGTGCCTGGCTCGGGCACCGGCGCGGTGGCCTGGCCTACGCGTCGATCGCCGCATGCGCCGGCTTCGCCGCAATCAATGGCTCGTCGGTCGCGACCGCCGCGACGATGACGCAGGTGGCGCTGCCCGAGATGCGCAAGTCAGGCTACGACGACGGCTTCTCGGCGGGCCTGATCGCCGCCGGAGGCACGCTGGGCATCATGATCCCGCCGTCGGTGATCTTCGTGCTGTACGGCATCATGACCGAGACCGACATCAGCAAACTGTTCGCCGCCGGCATCGTGCCCGGCCTGATGGCGGTGCTGTTCTATTTCGCCATTGTGCAGTTCATCGGCTGGCGCCGCCCCGCCAGCATGCCGCTGGGCGAGCCGCATTCCTGGCCCGAGCGCTTCTCGAGCCTGAAAGACCTGTGGGCCGTGCTGCTGCTGTTCGTGTTCGTGCTCGGCGGCATCTATCGCGGCTGGTTCACGGTGCAGGAGGCGGCGGGCATCGGCGCGGCGGGCACGCTGTGCATCGGCATGCTGCGCGGCCGGTTGCGCTGGCCGCAGATTCGCGCCGCACTGATCGACGCGCTGCGCGTCTCGTCGGCGATCATGCTGATCGTGGTGGGTGCCTACCTGTTCGGCTATTTCCTGACGATCACCCAGTTCACGCAGAAGGCCGTGGCCTTCCTCACCGCGCTGCCGATCGGCGCCTATGGGGTGCTGGCCCTCATCATGGTGGGCTACCTGATCCTCGGCGCGGTGATGGACGAGCTGGCCATGATCCTGCTGACCGTGCCGATCGTCTTCCCGGCCATGATGCAACTCGGCTTCGACCCGGTGTGGTTCGGCGTGATCATCGTGATGGCGGTGACCTTCGGCATGATCTGCCCGCCGGTGGGCATGAACGTCTTCGTCATCAACTCGATCGCGCGCGACATCCCTCTCGGGCGCATCTACCGCGGCACCCTGCCCTTCATCGCGGTGGACGTGCTGCGCCTGGTGCTGCTGTGCGCCTTCCCGGCGCTCTCGCTGTGGCTGCCGGGATTGATCACGAAGTAGCCCCTCGCTCAATCCGATGTTTCCATCGTCGCCTGGTACCGGCCGAGGCAGGCGGCACCATTCAACCGGGCGCGTTTGAGCAAGGCGGCCTGGCCCGCGCGGACCTGCTCGGCGCGCCCGCCCCAGGCCTTCAGCGCCGGGTCGAGCAGTGCGCGGCCATACGAAAAACTCAGCGGCCAGGGCTGCGCGCCGCTGCGGTTCATCGCGTCGAGGTTGGCCGTCGCCTGAGGCGGCGTCTGCCCGCCGGAGAGGAAATTGATGCTCGCCACCGCCGCAGGGACGCAGCGCCGAAGCACGCGCAGCGTGTGCGCCGCCACGTCGTCGGGCGCCGCCTGTCGGGCGTGCGCCTTGCCGGGCACGACCATGCTCGGTTTGAGCACGATGTGCTCGAGCACGACGCGCTGGCCGAGCAACGCATTGAAGACTTCGTGCAGCACCGCCTCGGTGACCTCGGCGCAACGCTCGATGCTGTGGTCGCCGTCGATCAACACCTCGGGCTCGACGATCGGCACCACGCCCTGCTCCTGGCAGATCGCGGCATAGCGCGCCAGCGCATGTGCGTTCGCGTCGAGCGCGGCGCGGCCCGGCAGCGAGGCCGAGACGTTGTAGACGGCGCGCCATTTGGCGAACCGTGCGCCCGACTTCTTGTAGCCCTCGAGGCGCTTGGGCAGGCCGTCCAGCCCGTGCGTCACCTCGTCGCCCGGCGCAAGCGCCAGCGGTCCCTTGCCGGCGTCGACCTTGACACCCGGCACGATGCCCTGGCGCGCTGCCACTTCCGCCAAAGCGGTGCCGGCGGCGTCGCGCTGCAGCAGCGTCTCCTCGAACAGGATCACCGCACTGACAAATTCGCCCAGACCCGGCGTGCCCACGATCAGGCTGCGGTAGGCGCGCCGGTTCTCCTCCGTCGGCTCGAGCGCGATC
>JANNKS010000552.1:0-3167 GCA_031396425.1 Rhizobacter sp.
GACGCTGGCGTGAGCCCGAGTCAACGGGTGGGCGGCACGGGTGGGCGGCACGTGACCTCGCTGGGTCAAGCCTTTGTGGCAACGAGGGATGGGCGATCGGGGAGCGTCCTGGGCCCGTTGCGCGCCCGTTCACGCTCCACCGCTTCGCCGAGTTCGATCACCGCCATCGCGTAGTAGCTCGACCAGTTGTAGCGCGTGATGGCGTAGAAGTTTCGAGTACCCGCAACGTAGCTGGGCGCGGCGTCGCCATTGTGGAGTTGCACCAGCGCGAGCTTGTCATCGACCTCCAGAACGGCCGGCGACAGGGTGGCGCCGCGTTCGGCGAACTCCTGGGCAGTGAACGTGGGCACGATGTCGGGCACCAGCATCAGCGCGCGGCTCATGGTTTCCTGCGGCGGCACGACGTCGAAGCGCGCCGGCAGCCCGCGCTGCCAGCCGAACGCGGCCAGGTAGTGCGCGACGCTGCCGATCACATCGGCCGGGTTGCGCGCCAGGTCGGTGATGCCGTCCTCATCAAAATCGACGCCGAATTTCAACACGCTGGACGGCATGAACTGGCCCATTCCCATCGCCCCGGCATAGCTGCCGCGCGGCGCGAGCGGGTCGATGTTGCCGCCGTGGCACATCAGCAGAAAGCTCTCGAGCTCGGCGCGGAAGAACGGGCTGCGGTCGCTGCGGCCGGTGGGGAAATCGAAACTCAAGGTGGCCAGCGCGTCAATGACGCGAAAACTCCCGGTGTTGCGGCCATAGATCGTTTCGATGCCGACGATGCCCACCACGATTTCCGGCGGCACACCATAACGTTCCTCGGCCAGACGCAGCCAGGCCTCGTTGCTGCTCCAGAATGCGGCGCCGGCGCGGATGCGCACCGTGTCGATCGCGCGCGCCCGGTAGGCGGCCCAGTTCTTTGCGGTGCCTGGCGGGCCGGGCATCATCAGGCGGGCCACCGTGGGCAGCATCCGTGCCTGGGCGAGGGCATCGAGCAGCCACTGGGCGTCCAGCCCCTGGCGCTGCGCCACTTCGTCGGCAAATGCGGCCAGGTCGGCCCGGCGTCCATAGGTGAGCGCATCGGCGGCCGCCTCCGGAGGCCCGGACTCGCGCGCCTTCCTGCGCGCCCAGCCCAGGCTGTGCACGCCTGCCAGCGGCGCGATCAGTGCGCTCAGCGCGGCTTGTTTGAGCAGGCTGCGGCGGTCTCGGGAGGGTGGGTGCACGGCGGGTGGTTCCAAGTGGGTCAGAGGGCAACCGGATCAAGGCAGTCGTCAGGCCGGGCCCGTGTGGCGGTGTTCAAGGCAGTGCGGTGCCCGGGTGCACCTGGACGATGACGGCGCGCATTATCGGGCCGGGTGCAACGCCAGTTGCTGGGTCTGGGCCGTCACCTGGCGCGTCAACGCGTCCAGCGGGCGCGGGCGTGCTGCTTCGCTGTAGCGCTGAGCCTCGAGGGTCAGCAGCAGTGCCGCCAGCGGCTCGGCGGCGGCACCAAACCGTTCGCGCGCACGCTGGGCCAGGGTGCGGGGCGCTTCATGCGTGCCGCATGGCACGCCGGCGCCGCGCAGCGCGGCACGCACGCGGTCCATCTGGCGCACCCAGGGGTCAACCCGGTGCCGGTCCCACCAAGCCCACAGCGCACCGGAACTCGCGAGCACGCTGAGCGCACCGACCAGCAGCAAAGCCAGGTCTTCCCAGCGCGGCGAGTCGATGCCCAGCTTGCGCATCAGGTCGAATTGCTGGCCGCGCGAATAACCCAGCACCCACTGGTTCCAGCGGTTGTTGACGGTTTCCCAGGTGCTGCGCAGTCGCGCCAGCAGTTCCGGGTTGATGTTTCCGAGCGCGCCGGCCACCAGGCCGGGCGCGGGCAGCAGGTTGCGGCTTCGTTCGATGCGTTCCGGCGCCACGGCTGCGGTGGGGTCGGCACGTTGCCACCCCACCCCCTCCTGCCAGTATTCGGCCCAGGCATGCGCCGAGCTTTGCCGCACGATGTAGTAGCCGTCCACCGGTAACGGGTCGGCGCCCTGGTAGCCCGTCACCACGCGGGCCGGGATGTCAAGTGCGCGCATCAACACGACGAAGGCTGCGGCGAAGTGCTCGCAGAACCCTGTGCGCCTGTCGATCCAGAACTCATCGATCGTGTCCGGACCCAGATAAGCACCCGGCGCCAGCGTGTAGTTGAAACCGGCGCTGCGAATGTGTTGCATCAGGGCGCTGGCCAGCGTGTTCGCATCGGCGTTCGCGTATCGCGGCTGGCGGCGCAGTTCCAGTGCCCAGGCCAGGCTGCGCGGGTTGAAGTTGGCGGGCAGGTCGACATAGTCGCGCAAGGCCGGCGAGGCGTGCCGCGGTCCATGCTCGAATGCCGTGTGCGCTTCGGCGCGAAATCGCAGTCGCTCGAGCACCGGCCGGTCGGTGAGCGCCTGCAGGTCGTCCTGCAGGCTGACCTGAACGCCTTCAACCGCTGGTGCGCGGCCTGTGGCCTCGAGCAGCGGCAGCATCGCCAGGCGCAGCGGTTCGAGCGTCATTTCATAGGCAACGCTCGGGCCTTGCGGGCGCAAGTCGGCTGGCAGTCGGCGGGGGTTGGTGCTGCTGGGCGGCAGCGGGCGCCATTCCTGGCCGTCGAATTGGCCGAGCACCGGACCGCGAAAGTACATCGCGTTCGCCGGCGGCGCGATGCCATCGAAGCGCACGCGCAGCGCGATGCTGTCGTCCAGTGCCACCTCGGCCATCGAGCCCATCGTCATGCGGGTCGACAGGCCGGTGGTCGAAGCGCCGTCCTGCGGTACGCCCCACAGCGGCCCGATGCGCGGGAACAGCACGAACATCAGTGCCATGATGGGCGCGCCGAGCAAGGCAGTGCGCGCCGCCAGCGTGCCGGCTTCGCGCAGGCTCGGCTGGCCCACCGGCATGTGCGCCAGCACCAGGGCCGTCAGCAGCCCCCAGACCGACACCAGCATCGCCGCCGCCACGCCGAGCGACTGCGAATACAGGAAGTGCGTGAGGACCAGAAAGAAGCCGAGGAAGAACACCACGAAGGCGTCGCGCCGGGCGCGCAATTCGAGCGTCTTGAGCGCCATCAGCGACACTGCCATCGTGACACCGGGCTCCTTGCCGAACAGGGAACGGAACGACCACAGCGTGAGCCCGGCGGCGATTGCCAGCACGTCCACCAGCACCCAGCG
>JANNKS010000576.1:0-6902 GCA_031396425.1 Rhizobacter sp.
CCGCGAATCCAGGGACTGAGCCGGTCCAGCGCATACCCGCTCGCCAGCCCGAGCAGGAACGAGCCGCTGACGGTGCCCAGCGAGCGCACCAGCGCTTGCATCATGCCGGCACTGGCATCGTCGCTGGGCGCGTCGGAGGCCAGCGCGACGCGCAGCGCCTTGAGCACCAGCACCGCGATCACCGAATTCACGACCGTCATCAACAGCAGGCGTTCCGTCACCTGGCCACGCGCGGATGTTTCGTGCACCACAGACAGGGTGATCACCGGCGAGGTCGAGGCCGCCACCGCGCCGGCAATCGCGGCCGAGATCGGCGGGGCACCCAGGGCCATCAATGCGAAGGCCGCCAGCACACCGCACAAGACTGCCTGCAGGACGCAGCTGAAGGCCAGCGAGGGGTTGTCCAGCAGCCAGCGCGGGCGGATCCGGCTGCCCAGTTCGAACAGCAGGGCGCCGATGGCCAGATCAACGAGCGGCTTCCAGGGGTCGAGCTCGGTGCGTTCGAGCAGGTTCAGCATCAGTGGGCCGGCGACCGCGCCCATCAGCATGTGGCCGCAGGTGCGCGGCAGCTTCCAGGCCCGGTGCAGGCTTTCCGAAAACACCACCGCTGCGATGATCAGCAGGGCCAGGCCAAGCAACGGATCCGCCGCCCGCAGGCCATCCAGCGAAAGCAGCTGGAAGGTGGTGGTGGGAGCGGTCATCGGACCGCCAGTGTAGGCAAGAACCCCGCCGGGCGGGCATCAAAACGCGGGCACGCGGCTTCGCGATGGCGCACCGGGCCGTCAGGCTGCCGCCCAGAAAACCGCGAACCAGCCGTTCGGGTCGGTCCAGTGGGCGGCCGGGTCGAACCCGGCGCCGCGCAGCAGCGCCTGAAAGCCGGCCACGGTGTATTTGCAGGAGTTCTCGGTGTGCAGCCGTTCGCCCTGGGCGAACCGGCGTGCGCCGCCGGGCCACTGCACGGCCACGGCGTGGCGCGCCTCGAGGTGCATTTCGATGCGGGAGTCCGGCGCGTTGTACAGCCCGACGTGGCGCCAGTCGCACACGGCGAAATTGCTGCCGATCAGGCGGTTCAGGTGCAGCAGCAGGTTCAGGTTGAACGCCGCCGTGACGCCCAGCGCGTCGTCATAGGCGGGAACGAGCAATTCGCTGCTCTTGACCAGGTCCACGCCGATCAGCAGGCCGCCGCCGCGCGCCTGCTCGTGCACGCCGGCCAGGAACACCACCGCCTGCGCGGGCGTGAAGTTGCCGATGCTCGAGCCGGCGTAGAAGAACACCGGGCGGCCCCGCACGCAATTCGCAGGCAGGGCGAGAGCACTGGAGAAATCCAGGCCGACACCGGTGATGTCCAGCGTGGGATGTCTATGTTGCACCTGGCGCAGGCTGTCGCGCAGGAATTCGACCGATATGTCGACGGCCACATAGCGCGCCGGGCGCAGCAGCGGCAGCACGCGCAGGGCCTTGGCGCAGCTTCCGGCGCCCAGGTCGATCAGGGTTTCCACAGGGCCGATGGCGCGGGCGATCGTGTCGCCGAACGTCTGCACGATGGCGGCCTCGGTGCGGGTCGGGTAGTACTCGGGCAATTCGGTGATTGCGTCGAACAGGCGCGAGCCCAGTGCGTCGTAGAGGAACTTCGGCGCGATGAATGGCGTGGGCGCGTTCAAGCCGCGCAGCAGTTCGGCGCGAACCGCAGCCTGGTCTTCCTGGTGGATCTGGATGAAGTCCGGCAGTTTGTCGCCGGCCTGCAACGCGGCAATGGGGAGGGGGTGATTCAAGGCAAGCCTTTGTCGAATGGGGAACCGAAGGGTCAACGCAGCCGGTGTCAGCGCACGCGAGGCTGAGTGACTAACATGCGCATCTTGTCATGCCTGGGCGCCGATACAGTGTCACATTCTCGCCCGGCCGGACAAGGTTTCAGCCTCGCCCTGCCAGGGCTCTCAATTCAAAAGGAAGCATCATGATCAGTCTGTCTCCCTCCCGCACATTGAAGTCACTGATGAGCGCCGCATTGTTGTGCGTCGGCATCGGCGTGCACGCGCAGCAGGTGCTGCGCGTCACCGCCATTCCCGACGAATCGCCGACCGAACTGGCGCGCAAGTTCGAGCCCCTGGGCAAGTACCTCGAAAGCAGGCTGGGCATGAAGATCGAGTGGACGCCCGTCACCGACTATGCCGCCGCGGTCGAGACACTCGCCAATCGCAAGGTCGACCTGGCATGGTTCGGCGGTTTCACGTTTGTGCAGAGTTCGGTGCGCTCCGGCGGCAAGACGATTCCGCTCGTGCAGCGCGAAGAAGACACGGTGTTCAAGTCGGTCTTCATTGCCTCGAAGGACAGCGGCATCAACAGTCTCCAGGACCTGAAGGGCAAGACCCTCAGTTTCGGTTCCCAATCCAGCACCTCGGGCCACCTGATGCCGCGCAGCTTTCTGCTCGCCGCGAAGATCGACCCCGACAAGGACCTGAAGCGCGTGAGCTTTTCCGGTGCGCATGACGCCACCATCGCCGCCGTGGCGAGCGGCAAGGTCGATGCCGGCGCGCTCAACATTTCGGTGTGGAACAAATTCGTAGAAGACAAGAAAGTCGACCCCGCGCAGGTGAAGGTGATCTACACCACGCCGCCGTACTTCGACTACAACTGGACCGTGCACGCCGACATGCCCGCCGCGCTGCGCGACAAGATCGCCCAGGCCTTTCTCGACCTCAGCCCCGCAACGCCGCAGGGCGCGGAAATCCTCAAGTTGCAGCGCGCCGCGAAGTTCGTGCCGACCCAGGTTGAAAACTACAACGGCATCAAGTCTGCGGCTGAAAACGCCGGCCTGCTGAAGTAAAGCGCGGTACCGCGCTTGTCTCAGATCCAGCTCGAAAGCGTGAGCGCGCGCCATCCGGCGGCGCGCGCCGGGGCGTTGGCGATCGCCAGCGTCGACCTGAACATATCGCGCGGCGAGGTGGTGGCAATCATCGGCCCATCGGGTGCGGGCAAGACGACCCTGCTGCAGGCGATCGCTTGTGCATTGCCACCGGTGCAAGGCACTGTCGGCCTGTTCGGTTCGCGCCCATGGGCCTTGCCGCGCCGCAAATTGCATCGGCTGCGCGGGCGCCTGTTCCTTGCGCCCCAGGTGCCTCCGCTTCCGCCGCGCCAGCGCGTCGTCACGGCCGTGCTGGCCGGGCGGCTGGCTCACCAGGGCTTCTGGGCCAGCGTGCGGTCGCTGTTCTATCCCCTCAACAGCGAGGCGGCCAGCGCTGCGCTCGGGCGCTTCGACATGGCTGGGAAGCTGTTCGACCGCGTCGACCGCCTCTCGGGCGGTGAGCGCCAACGCGTCGGCCTGGCGCGGGCGCTGGTGTCGCAGGCCGAGTTGCTGCTGATCGACGAACCGCTCTCGGCGCTCGACCCGACACGCGCGCGCCAGGCGATCGAAGCGCTCGTCCTCGCGGCGCGCGACAGCGGTGCCACGCTGGTGACGACCTTGCACCAGGTCGAGGTGGCGCGTGCGAATTTCGAGCGGATTGTCGCGTTGCGCGACGGCAGGTTGGTGTTTGACCTGCCGGCCAGCCAGGTGAATGACGCCATGCTGCGCGAGTTGTACGCCGACCATGAAGACGAGCTGACCGAAACGCTCGAAGGCGCGGCGCCGTACGCGTACACACTGCCCGGTGAATTCGACATCGAACGGCCGATGACGTGCCGCTGAATCGATGCTGATGAATGCCACTTTGCCCGGCCAGCGTTGGCCCGACCCTGCCGCGCCGAAGCGTCTCGGCCTGTTGCTGCTGTTGGTGGTGTTGCTGTGGCCGATGCTGGTATGGACCGAGTTTCGACCCTGGGAGCTGTTCGACGCGCGCAGCCTGAAGTTCACCGGCAAATTTCTCGCGGACTTCGTTCCGCCACGCCACGATGCGGAGTTCCTGTGGCTGCTGTTGTCCGAAACCTGGCGCACGGTGGCGATTGCGACGGCCGGGCTGACGCTGGCTTTCGCATTGGCGGTGCCGCTCGCCCTGGTGTCGTCGGCGCGCTTGTCGATCACTGCACTCACCGGCCGCATGGCGTTCATGCCCACCGTGATTCGGCAGGCGGCGCGCTGGGCCGCGATCGTGCTGCGCAGCATTCCGGAACTGGTGTGGGCGCTGATCTTCGTGCGTGTGGTGGGACTGGGGCCGACGTCGGGCGTGATTGCGATCGGCATCGCCTACGGCGGCATGCTCGGCAAGGTCTACGCGGAAATTCTGGAAAGTGGCGATGCGGCGTCGACCCAGGCCTTGTTGCGCAACGGCGCCGGGCGGCTGCAGGCGTTCCTGTACGGCACGCTGCCGCAGTGTTCGACTGAACTCGTCAGCTACACGGTGTACCGCTGGGAATGCGCGATCCGCTCTTCCGTGGTGCTCGGGTTCGTTGGGGCCGGTGGCCTGGGCCAGGAACTCGACAACGCGTCGAAGATGTTCGCCGGCGCCGAAGTCAGCGCCATCCTGCTCGTGTTCATGGCGCTGGTGGCGCTCGCAGACCGCTTCAGCGCCTGGTTGCGCAAGGAGCTGGGGTGAACCTGCTGGCGCGCGCGCGCTGCAAGGGCTGCTGGGTGAGTGCGGGTGTGCTCGTCTTGATCGTCGCGAGTTTCGTTTCGCTGAATCTGAAATGGGCCGATTTCCTGGCGCCCGATGCACTCGCCAAGATGGCCAGGTTCCTGGCCGGTTTCTTTCCGCCCGAAACCTCGCTCGCGTTCCTGGCCAAGACGTGGAGCGCACTGCTCGAGACGCTGGCGATGTCTGCTCTGGGTACCTTGCTTGCCGCAGTGTTCGGACTGGCGCTGGCGTTGCCGGCGGCCAAGCGCCATGCCGATGATCCGGCGCGGGCCAAGCCGTTCGCGCGGATTCTGCTGAACGGCTTGCGCAGTGTGCCCGAACTCGTCTGGGCGTCGTTGTTGTTGATTTCCGCCGGCCTCGGCCCCTTCCCCGGCACCTTGGCGCTGGCGTTGCACACCACCGGCGTGCTCGGTCGCCTGTTTGCCGAGAACATCGAAAACGCCGGTGCCGGCCCGGCGTATGCACTGCGCGTGCGGGGCATCGGCGAGTTGCGCATCTTTCTGTACGCCACGTTGCCGCAGATCTGGCCGCAGGTGATCAGCTACACGCTGTACCGGTGGGAGAACAATATCCGGGCGGCCGCGGTGCTCGGCGTGGTGGGCGCCGGCGGGCTGGGCCAGATGCTGAGCTACCACCTCGGCCTGTTCCAGATGCGCGAAACCTCGACCGTGCTGCTCGGCATGATCCTGCTGGTCGCCGTGGTCGATGGTTTCAGCTTTCTGTCGCGGCGCTGGCTGAACCGGTAGCGGACAATGGCGGCTGCGAAGGCGCTGAGCGAACACCATGGAATCTGAGGCGATGAACAACCCGGCGCGGCTCGATCTGGACGGCCGCCGCATCGTGCTCGGCCTGTCGGGCGGTGTGGCCTGCTACAAGGCCGCCGAGCTGACCCGTGAACTGGTGCGCGCCGGCGCCGTCGTGCAGGTCGTGATGACGGAGGCGGCCGAACAATTCATCAGCGCCGTGACGATGCAGGCGCTGTCCGGGCGCACGGTGGTCACGAGTCAATGGGACGCCCGCGAGCCCAACAACATGGCGCACATCAACCTCACGCGCGACGCCGACGCGGTGCTGGTGGCGCCTGCCAGCGCCGACTTCATCGCCAAACTGGCTCAGGGGCGCGCCGATGACCTGCTCAGCTTGATGTGCCTGGCGCGCCCGATCGAACGCTGTGCCATGCTGGTGGCGCCGGCGATGAACCGCGAGATGTGGGCGCACCCCGCGACCCGACGCAACGTGCAGACCGTTCGCGCCGACGGCACGCAGGTGCTTGGGCCCGCCAGTGGCGACCAGGCGTGTGGCGAAGTGGGCGATGGCCGCATGCTCGAAGCGGAAGATCTGCTGGCCGAACTGGTGGCGCATTTCCAGCCGAAGGCGCTGCTGGGCAAGAAGGTGCTGCTCACGGCAGGGCCGACGTTTGAGGCGATCGATCCGGTGCGTGGCATCACCAATCTGTCGAGCGGCAAGATGGGTTTCGCGCTCGCGCGCGCGGCGGCCGAAGCGGGCGCGGCGGTCACGCTGGTCGCCGGCCCGGTGCACCTGTCCACACCGCGAGGCGTGAAGCGCATCGACGTGGTCAGCGCGCAGCAGATGTACGACGCCGTGCTGCCGCTCGCGCCGCTGCACGACGTGTTCATCGCCACCGCCGCGGTGGCCGACTGGCGCGCTGCAGCGTCGGCCGCGCAGAAGATCAAGAAGAAGGCGGGAGCGGCGCCCCCGACGCTCGAGTTCACCGAGAACCCCGACATCCTGGCGTCGGTGGCACGTCTGTCGCCGCGCCCGTATTGCGTCGGCTTCGCGGCCGAGAGCCATGACCTGGTCAAACATGCGCGCGAGAAACTGGCACGCAAGGGCGTTCCTCTCATCGTCGGCAACATCGGGCCGGCCACTTTCGGCCGCGACGACAACGCGCTGACGCTGGTCGATGCCGCTGGTGTGCGCGAGCTGGCACGCGCCGACAAACTCACGCTCGCGCGCCAGCTGGTACGCGAGATCGCCAGCCGCATCGCGGCCGAAACGGCATGACGATCATTGACGTGAAAGTGCTCGACCAACGCATGGCCGAGCAGTTGCCGAGTTACGCCACACCCGGCAGCGCCGGCCTGGACCTGCGCGCCTGCCTGGACCAGCCGCTGCGGCTCGAACCCGGCCAGACTGTGCTGGTGTCCACCGGCCTGGCGATTCACATTGGCGACGCCGGCCTGGCCGCGATGATCCTGCCGCGCTCTGGACTGGGCCACAAACACGGCATCGTGCTGGGCAATCTCGTCGGCCTGATCGACTCCGACTACCCGGGCCCGCTGATGGTGAGCTGCTGGAACCGCGGCTCAGCGG